>JAFGBK010000076.1 GCA_016933175.1 Candidatus Krumholzibacteriota bacterium
CCTTCACATTCATCATGATGGCTCCCAACGCCCGACAGGAACGGTGCGGGTCCCGTTCCATTATAGCAGGAACGGGACACACGAATCAGGATATGTCGACTCACTGATCTCCAATCTCGCCCAAGGCCAGAGGCAATATCCCCCGTACGCCGCCGATCGGATCCGTCTCCAGGATTGTACGCAGGCTCACACTGAGATATACTGTTACAGAAATCTAAATAAGGTCGGCGACGCGGTTTGCCGCGGCCGAGGCCGACCTTGCCGAGCAACGCGCCAGCCGGCGCGCGATTCCGCTCCAGTGAAGGCGTCCATTCGTGTCCGAAGGGCCTCATCAAGAACGGGAGATGTCGTCATGGGACATGTATTCGAGAAATCGATCTCGCGACACCTGATGAACGCGATCCTGCTGATCGCGTTCGCATCCACCGCCACCGCGATCGCCGATCCGGTGATCAAGGGACCCCCCGCGGAGACCGTCGTGGCGCGGGCCGGGTCGGCGGATCCGGAATTCGCAGCCCTGGTCGAGGCCCTCCGGGCGGCCAGACGGGCCGGCGACGAGGAGCGGGTCCGGTCGCTCTGCGCAGAGCTTGATCGGATGCGGGCGGTGGAAAGGATCGCGCCGGAGGCGCCGGCCGAAGCTGCCGCGCGCTTCGTCCGGCGCGCGGAGCTCGCCGGCCGCGGCGACCCCCTGGCGGACGACATCCAGGTCAATCTTCCCCAGTGGACGACGAAGTGCCCGGCCATGGCCAGCACGTCGGACGGCGTCCTCTACCTGGTGGGGGAGGATACGGGAGTCGGGGCGTACTATCTCGACATCTACTTCTCCACGAACGACGGCTACACCTGGGACTACTGGGTCAGCCTCTACAGCGTCTATGACGATCTCACCAATCCCTCGATCGCCATCGGGGAAGGCAACGCCAACCGCCTGCTCGTCGCCTACGAGAGCGGCCGGGACACGGCCGACGCGGCCATCTACGTGGCGTGGTTGGATCTCGATACCGGCCAAGCCGAACAGGTACTGGTGGAGAGCCACCCCTACTGGCTGGGCGACCCGCAGATCTGCGTCGACAGCTCGGCCTACAGCAACTGGTGGCCGTACCTGGTCTACACCAAGGGCACCTTCACGAAGCAGTCGCATTACGACCTCCTGTTCTGCCGCTCCTTCGACTACGGCGAGAGCTGGGAGGCTCCGGCCGTGCTGGCGGCCGACGTGTCCCCGGATTGCCGGGCGGATATCGACTTCGGCGACCCGGGTCTGTACGTCGCCTACACCCGCTACGCCGACGGCTACGAGAACGACATCTACCTGCTGCGCAGCACCAGCCTGGGCAGCAGCTGGGATGCCGAGGTGGCGCTGGCGCACCACATCGAGGACGAGACGGATCCGCGCGTCGCGGCGACCAAGGGCGGCGGGGCGGTCGTCGTGGCCTTCAGCCGCGAGTACTCGGGCGGCAACACGGACATCGAGGCGTGCTACAGCCAGGACGGCGGCTACGTGTGGAATCTGACCTACCTGCCCTGGACCAGCTATCCCGAGGCCAAGGTGGACCTGGAGGTCAGCCAGGACCTGGACCGCATCCACGCCGCCTTCTACTGCGAGCACGACGTCCTCTACACCTGGGCGACCTGGGATGATCCGGGCTCCTGGGCGCCGGCCGCGGTCGTGAACCACGGGGGCACGGCGGCCTACGGCATGCGTCCGACGGTGGCGGTCAATCCCTCGAAGGAGCAGGAGGCCTGCTTCGCCTGGGCCGACACGCGCGTCGAGCTGCAGTACCACGTCTACTTCAACGCCGCCTACCCGCTGGGGGACTACCAGATCATCCTCGCCGACGCCGGCCTGATTCCGGCGGTCGAGCCACTGGTGCTCTGGAAGCAGGCGCTGGGCTACAACGTCGATGTCGTCGATCTCGCCACGATCCTCGCGTACTGGCCGGGCATCGACGACGCGGAGAAGATCTGGAACTGCCTGCACGACTTCCGCGATCAGATCAAGTACGTGCTGCTGGTCGGCGACGTCGACCTGATCCCCATGCGCGTCCTCTATCCGGACGGCGACCCGGCGTACCCGCCGTCGGACCCGATGCACCACAACGGCTACGGCTACGGCACCGACTACTACTACGCCGAGCACACCGTGACCGACTGGGATCTGGACGGCGACAACCGGTGGGGCGAGTTCACGGACGACGCCTTCGACCACCATCCGGACATGCTGGTGGGGCGGATCCCCTTCAACGAGGTCGCGCCGGTCCAGGCCGTCTGCAGCAACATCGTGACCTTCGAGCAGGACACGGGCGCGTGGAAGCGCGACGTGCTGATGGCCCACGGATTCCTCGCGCAGCCCGCGAGCTATACCCTGCCGGGCGCAGACTGCGCGGCGATGGCGGACTACGCGAGGGCGAACCTGATCACACCCCTCGGGTGGTCGGCCACCACCCTCTTCGAACGGAGTGGGATCGGCTATTCCGCCTACGGCTGCACGGCCGGGCTCTCGCAAGCCAACTACGAGTACTTCTGCGGCCCGCAGGCCTTCGGAGCCGTCAACTGCGCGGCCCACGGCGACGGGGTGGGCATCCACGCCATACTATGGAAGTACGATCTGAACGGCAGCGGCTACTGCGACCTGGGCGAGGAGTGGTGCTACAACACCTACAGCCAGCGGGGGCAGATCCCCGCGCACCCGGCGCAGTCGGTCGTCTACCTGAACGGCTGCGCGACCGCGCCCCCCTTCGGCAAGGATGACGAGTTCAACGCCTCCCCCCTGCGGTCGCTGTACCTGATCCGGATTCCGAGCCAGGACGTGGCCTTCAAGGACTACCTGCTCTACGGCGCGCCCGGCGTCATCGGATCGAGCGCCGGGTCGGAGGACGCCCCGGTCTGGAGCTCGCCCAACGACGGCGGCTCGTCGAGCCTGGCCTACTACTACTACGAGAACCTGATCGCCGGCGACCTGCCCGTCGGCGACGCCTTCCACGGGGCCGCTCACACCTTCGCGGCGATCCATGGCCCGCAGCGTCCCATGCGCGTGTTCAACTACTACGGCGATCCCTCCCTCCGCCTACAGGGAGTCCCGGCCGGCAAGGCGGGCGCGGGTGAGATGGCGGGGCGGGCCATTCCCGGCTACCTGGCCCCCGACGCGGCCCTGGCGGCCGCGCTCGACTGGCGCCGGGACGACGCGCCGGATCCGGACGCCGGCGCCGGCGATCCCGTCGCCGGGGCGCGGTCCCGGATCGAGGCCTCGATCTGGACGGAGTGCGCCGAGTTGCCGGGCGCCACGGTCGTCACCTCGCTCGTCCCGCTGCCCGGCGGCGCCGTGATGGGCACCGGCATCGCCTCCTACGACACGGCGGGCACCCAGGCCCTGCTCGTCTCGTCGCCGGACGGCTGGGACCCCTGGATGGTCGCGCCGATTCCGGGCATGCACTCGGCGCGGACGATCCACAGGACCGACGCCGGCACCCTGCTGGTCGGGGGGATGGCGGGCGCCCTGCCGGACGAGCCCGTCGGCGTCATCCTCCGGTCGGTCGACGGCGGCGAGAACTGGGCGGCGTGCCACGAGATCGGCGGCGGCATGGTCACCGACTTCTGCCAGGACATGGACGGCAAGCTGTGGGCGTGCTGCGGCCTCAACGGCCAGATCCACTCCTCGGTCGACGACGGCGCCACCTGGATGTTGGAGATCGCCTTCTCGGACGGGCCCCACCTGACCTCGATCATGCAGGCGTCCACCGGCCGGTACTTCGTCACCCTGGCCTTCTGCTCCTTCAGCGTCCTCTGGTCGGACGATGGCACGGCCTGGTATGCCGCCGGCGGGCTCGGAGCCACCGTGTCGGGCTACGCGGTCGGCGAGACGGGCGGCTATCTCTACGTCGGCGTCGAGGAGACCGGCGGCGCCTGGGTCTATCGCTCGGTCGACCTCAACGGCGAGTTCTGGTCCCGGGCTCCCGGGTTCCCGGTCATCGAGGGCGGCCTGGCCGTCCAGAGCCTGGCCGTCGACTCGGACGGCCGGATCTACGCCGGGGTCGCCATGGAACCGACGAAGAACGCCACGAGCGTCCACGTCATGCACCCCGACGAGGGCGTGTGGCGCACGCACGGCGGCATCATCGATCTGGCCGACCGGATCACGGCCATCCTGCCGCGTTCCGGCGTCGTCACCATCGGCACGGGCAGCTTCCACGGCAACGTCTACCGTTGCGAGGGGCCGGTCCTGACCGACGTGCCGGATGACGGCCAGACGCCGCAGCCC
>JAFGBK010000077.1 GCA_016933175.1 Candidatus Krumholzibacteriota bacterium
GGCCATGATCCTGTTCGCCATCGGTACCATGGCGCTCGCCGAATCCTACTTCGGCGTCATGCGCGCCCAGGTGAACGCCAAGAACCACGAGACGGCCCTGCAGCTCGCGCGCGGGCGCATGGAGGAGATCATCAACGCCGCGAGCTACGCGGACATCGCCACGGCCAACTTCCCCGACGAGAACTACGGCCAGGTCGCGGGCGGCGCCAGCGATTACGCCGTCTTCGCCCGGGACGTCACCATCGCCGACTCGCTCAACACGCTCGGCCAGAGCGTGCTCAAGGAAATCACCATCACGGTGAGCTGGCAGGGCATCGGCCAGACACGCAGCGTCACCCTGAACTCGGTGGTGGCGCGCTACAAGGATATCCAGCCATGAGCAGACACCGATTCCGCAGCAAGGGCTTCCGCAGGCTCCACGGTCATGATCGGCGCGGCTTCACCCTCGTGGAGCTGCTCATTGGTGCCTTGATCAGCTCCCTCGTGATCGCCGTTGCCTTCCAGGTCCTCGTCGGCGAGAAGCGGTCCGCCGAGGACCGCCGGCAGGACATCAACGCCCAGCAGAACCTCCGCGTGGCCCTCGATCGGATGACGCGGGACGTGCGCATGGCGGGCGCCGGCATCGATGACTTCAACAACCAGCCCCGCGTCGTGGACGCCGCGCCCTGGCAGATCGCCTTCAATGCGGACATCGCGAGCGGCGTGGGCGGCCTGGCGGCCATGAACGCCTCCTCCCAGATCAAGCTGCTGGGCGGCGCCACCTACAGCCCGGGCGATTTTCCGGGGGAGAACCTCGGCGCGCTGCCGCGCTACAACGGCGGCGCCGAGACCGTGGTGCTGGGCCTGGACGCCAACTTCGACGGTGTCATCGACGACACCGACCACTACGCCGATACGCAGAATCCGGCCGACTTCGCGCTCTATCGCGGCGTCAATGGCCTGCGCACGGACCGCCTGGCCTATGGTCTGCGGGGTCCGGACGCCTATCCGGACGGCACCCTGCCACCGCCCCTGTTCAGCTACTGGGGCATGTTCAGCGGCTCCGCGGTGCCCGTCCTCTGGGGCGACACCGACGGCAACGGCTCCCACAGCCAGGGCGAGCTGGCGGCCCTGACCGCGGTGCCTGTCAACGAGCTCGGGAACATAGTCTACGTCGACATCAACGTCTCCAGCTTCACGGCCAATCCGATCGCCCGGATGGCCCACGTCCACGGCACGGTCAGCGATCCCTTCAAGTACCTGGAGCACACGGCGAACAACCGCGTGCGCCCGCGGAACATCGGCGTCAATCCGGCGAACCTCTCCGCCTGCGGCAACCCGCCGGCGCGGCCGACCGGCGTCTGGGCCCAGGACACGCCCGCCGACCCCGGCCAGAGCATCACCGTGTACTTCAACGCCAGCGCCGACGAGTCGGGCGGCGAGGAGGACGTCACCCACTACTTCATCTATCGCCGGGAGCAGAGCGGCGCCTGGGGCGGCGCCATCGCCCAGGTGCCCGCGGCGGGGCTGGGCAGCTACAGCTGGAACAACGACCTGCACACGCCCGACGAAGACGACATCCCGGTCGACGGCGAGAACTACTACTACGCGGTCACGGCCTGGGACTGCAAACCGCAGGAGAGCTCCTTCTCGAACATCGCCGGTCCCGTGAGCAGCCAGCCCAACGGCTCGGCGCCGCCGGTGCTGACGGCGGTCTTCGACACGCCCTGCGACGAGGGCGGCGAGATCACCGTCGAGTTCGACCAGAGCACCGACGAACCCGGCGGCAGCGTGACGGGCTACCGCGTCTACCGCGGGCCCACGGGTGGCGCCTTCCTGGCCAAGACGCTCATCGGCTTCGTCAACGCCACGGGGACGCCGGACTACACCTTCCTGGACAACATCACCAACAACGTCGCGGGGGCGCCGCCGCAGGACGACGTCGAGTACTGGTACACCGTGCGGGCCGTCAACGACACCATCATCTCGGTAGACTCCAACGAGATGGGTCCCGTGATCTGCAGCAGCGGGCTGAGCGCCGCCGCCCTGGAGAGCGTCACCGACGTGCCCAACGACGACGGCACGGCGCTCCAGATCGTATGGCAGCGCTCGTTGAGCGAGACCTGCGTGCCCAATCCGGTGGTGAGCTACATCGTGCAGCGCAAGGGCCCCACCGACGGCGCCTTCGTCGACGTGGTCTCGATCGCGACGACGGGCGATCCCGGCTACGTCGTGCAGGACTCCCTGCTGATCCCCGGCCAGATCTACGCCTACCGCGTGATGACCACGAGCCTCACCGACCAGCAGCCGAGCAACCAGCTCACGGGCTCGCCGACCAACAACCTCGACCTGCTGCCGCCTTCCAACGTGCAGGCCTCGCCCGTGCCTTGCGACGGCACGGGCGCCATCCGTGTCACCTGGGACCGCTCGTATCACGACAACGGCAGCGGCGACATGGAGTACTACCGCGTCTGGCGGCGTGTCCAGGGCGGCAGCATCTACTCGGAGATGGACATGGTGCTGGCGACCACGGCGCCGCACTACTCCTGGGACGACGCCGGCGGCTTCAGCCCGAGCCCGCCCGTCATCGGCACCACCTACGAGTACGTCGTCACCAGCTACAACCAGACGGGAGGCAACGAGTCGGGCTACTCCAACATGGCCGACTGCGCCTCGAGCAGCGTGCCCGGCGCGCCCTACCTGATCTCCGCGGTGGACACGCCCGACGACGGCGGCAGCTCCATCACGCTATGGTTCTACCGCAGTCAGGACGACGGCTCCTGCATGAGCTCCGTCGTCGCCTACTTCGTCTACCGCTCGCTCGTCTGGGGCGTCTACGGCGCGCCGCCCGTGGGCGAGGTGACGGCCAACGGCTCGTCCCACTACACCTATTACGACAACGGCAGCGGGGGCGGATCGCCGCCCGTCAACGGCACGCCCTACTACTACATGCTGCGCGCCTTCGACGGCACGGAGATGTCCGTCAACAGCAACCAGCGCGGTCCAGTCATGGCCCTGGAGGACGCCGCGGCCAACGTCATCCTGTTCCAGGACGGCTTCGAGACGGATCTGGGCTGGACGCACGGCGGCACCAGCGACGACTGGCAGCGGGGCGACCCCGTCGCCAAGAGCCAGTACTACGGCAACGCCGATCCGGAGAACGCCTACCTGGGCGACGACGTCTACGGCAACGACATCGGCAACGGCAGCTGGAACGGCCGCTACTCCAGCAATGCCGACAGCTGGCTCCGGAGCCCGGCCATCGACTGCTCGGGGGCCGAGAACGTGCGGCTGCATTTCTACCGGTGGCTCAACGTCGAGCAGCCCATCTACGACCAGGCGCGCGTCCTCGTCAGCGGCGACGGCGACGATGGCCCCTGGATCCAGATCTGGGCCAACAGCGCCGAGGTCACCGACAACAGCTGGGTCGAGATGGACTTCGACATCCACAGCATCGCGGACGGCGAGAGCGACGTCCGCATCCTTTTCCAGCTCGAGTCCGACTCGAGCTGGGAGTACGCGGGATGGAACATCGATGAGGTCACGGTCACTGGCGATCAGTAGCCGGGCCCGCCGCCTGCCGGCGGCGCGGCGCCCGGACGAGGCGGGAAACGCCCTGGTGGTCACGCTTCTGATCACCCTGGCTCTCTCGGGGCTGATCCTGGGCACCCTGCTCTCCGTGCAGACGGAGACCCGCCTCACCAGCAACCAGAGCATGCAGGAGAAGGCCTTCTACCTGGCCGAGCGCGGCGCCGAGGAGACCCTGGCCCATCTCGCGCAGCTGGGCGCGCCCCTCGTGGGCGCCGGCGCCACCGGCGGCGGCCCCGTGGCCATCTTCTCGGCCCAGGCCGCGGGCGAGGGCAGCTACACGGCCTGGGCCGATCCCATGGACAGCAACTCGGGACAGCCCACGCGCTTCATCGCCGTCACCGTGCGCGCCACCCTGGGCGGGACGGGCGTCAGCCGGGCCCTGCGCGTGCGACTGGGGCAGCAGAACTTCTCCCGCTACGCCTACTTCACGGATCTGGAGAAGACGCCGGGCGGCAGCACCATCTGGTTCACCACCAACGACGAGTTCTTCGGGCCGGTGCATACCAATGACCAGATCCACATCCACGGCAGCCCGGTCTTCCACGAGGAGGTCGCCTCGGGAGGCTCGAGCGTGGACTACTACAACGGCGGCCCGCCGGCGGACAACCCGGTGTTCGAGAAGGGCCTGACCCTCAACGCGGGCACCATCGCTCTGCCCATCAGCACGGACATGCTCAAGGCCAAGGCCCAGGAGAGCGACGGCCTCTACTTCACGGGCAATCCCGTCTCCGTGGAGATGTTCGTCGACGGCGGTGGCGACGGGAAGCTGCGCGTGCGCATCAACGGCGGCGCGGCCACGGACTACGACGTGCCCGTGAACGGCGTCTGCTACGTGAGCGGCAAGGCCGAGATCAAGGGTTCCCTCAAGGGGCAGATGACCCTGGGCTGCGACGGCGACATCGAGATCATGGACAACTGCACCTACGACACGGACCCGCGCACCGATCCCACCAGCACCGACATGCTGGGCCTGGTGTCGGAGAAGAACGTCTACATGGACGGCAATCCCTACGGCGCCAACGTGGACACGGCCGACGAGACGGTCATGGCCAGCATCATGGCCCTCGATACCAGCTTCACCGTCGAGAACTACAGCTCGGGATCGCCGCGCGGGGGCCTGGTGGTCTACGGTGGCATCATCCAGGCCAAGCGCGGGCCGGTGGGCACCTTCAGCGCCGCCACGGGCCAGATCCTGACGGGCTACTCCAAGGACTACACCTACGACCCCCGACTCATGGACAACCCGCCGCCCGCGTTCCCGACCACGGGCGAGATCGACAAGATCGCCTGGGAGGAGATCGACCCGGCAACGGACATCACGGCCAACTACTGGTAGGTATTCGGGCTTGCCGCCCGGAGCCGTTCCCGTTAGCCTCCGGTTCCGGGCGCGCCTGGCGCGCCCGGAACCTTTTGTGAGGCGGATGCCGGGGCGGTCCGGCGACGCGGACGCCGCCACGGCGGACCATCGCCCTCGCCCTGGACTCGGAGGGGCCATGCATCGCTTTCTGACCGCCGGCCTCGTCGTCATCGTCGTCCTGGCGGCCCTGCCCGGGCCGGCGGGGGCGGCGCGCGACTACGCCGCGGCCCTCCTCATGGAGGCCGAGACGGGGCAGGTGCTCTGGGAGCACGAGGCCGACCGCGACTGGATCCCGGCCTCCCTGGTCAAGATGATGCTCCTGCTCCTGGCCGACGAGGCCATCGAGACCGGCGCCATCGCGCCGTCCGACAGCGTGACGGCCTCGCGCCGGGCCCAGGGGCAGGGCGGCAGCCAGGTCTTCCTGGCCGCGGGCGAGACGGCCACCCTGCAGAAGCTCCTGGAGGCCGTGGCCGTGGGATCGGCCAACGACGCCGCCGTGGCCGTGGCCGAGGGGCTCTACGGCACCGTCGAGTCGGCCGTCGCGGCCATGAACCTCGCGGCCATCCACCTCGGCATGACGGGCACCCACTACGTCAACGTCACCGGCCTGCCCGTGCGGCGCGGGCGCCCGGAGAACCGCAGCACGGCCCGCGACCAGGCCCTGCTTGCCCGCGAGATCGTCCGCGGGCACCCCCGCGTCCTCGAGTGGACGGGGCTGCGCTGGACCCGATTCCGCAAGGGGCTGGTCCTGGGCACCACCAATGGCCTGATGAAGGAGTTCCCGGGGATGGACGGCCTCAAGACCGGCTTCCACCACCGCGCCCGCTGCAACCTGGTGGCCACCGCCGAGCGCGACGGGCGCCGTCTGATCACCGTCGTCCTGGGCAGCCACTCCCTGCGCGGCCGCAACGTCCTGGCCTCCCGCCTGCTGGAGCGCGGTTACTCCGAATGGGAGCTGGTGGAGGCCCTGCCGGCCGGCTGCGTGGTCGCCGACGAGCACCCCGTTCCGCACAGCTGGCGCGCCTCGGTCAGGATCGAGAGCGGCGAGTCCCTGCGCTTCGCGATCCGCCCCGAGGACCGCGGGCGCGTCGAGGTGCTCCTCGTCGAGAGTTTCGCCCTGGAGGCGCCCCTGGCCGCGGGCCAGGAGCTGGGACGCATCGAGGCCGTCCTGGACGGCGAGGTGATCGAGTCCGTGCCCGCCGTGGCGGGC
Organism: Candidatus Krumholzibacteriota bacterium; assembly: GCA_016933175.1. Taxonomy (GTDB): domain Bacteria; phylum Krumholzibacteriota; class Krumholzibacteriia; order JACNKJ01; family JACNKJ01; genus JAFGBK01. The sequence goes on from JAFGBK010000077.1 coordinate 6,138, forward strand.
CACGAGGTCTCGCGCGCCTGGCTGCCCCTGCCACCGCGCCACCGCCCGCCCCTGCGCGCGCCCGTCGTGGCGGCGGGCCTGGGAGGCTAGGCCGGCGTGGGCGCCGCCCTGCCGATGTCGCGGGACCGCCTTGTCCGCGCATCGCTCCTTCTTGCCGGTCTCATCGCCGCCGGCCTCGCCGGCTGCGGCACGCGCGAGGAAGCGCCGCCGCCCGCCGTCCGCGCCGCCGACAGCCTGGCCACTCCTCCCGCCGACGCTCCCCTGGACTGGCTGGACTACGAGGCGGGCCTGGATCGCGCCGGCCTGGAGGGCTGCCTCCTGCTCATCGACTTCACCGCGGGCTGGTGCCCCTGGTGCGAGGTCATGGACCGCGAGACCTACGGCGACGCGGCCGTCCGCCGGCGCGTGCGCGAGGCCTTCGTGCCCGTGCGCGTGGACGCCGGGAGCCGCCGGCCCCAGGGCGGCCTGGGAGCGCCCACGGGCCGGGACCTGGCCGCCGAACACGGGGTGGCGGCCTTCCCGGCCACCTGTTTCGCCGACTCCCTGGGCCGGCCCCTCCTCTGCCTCAGCGGCTACCTTCCTCCCGATCGCTTCCTGCTGGCCCTGGACTACGTGGCCGCGGGCGCCTACACCACGGCGACCTTCGCGGAATACCTCGCTGGACGCGACGGCTCCTAGGCTCCGCCCGCCTGCTTCTCGGCGGCGCCCGACCGGCCATCCGGCCTGGCCGGCGCGCCGAGCCCTATCTCGCCCGATTATCCATTGACAGGCTTATAACTATAGACTATAAGTCCTTCGATCGATTTCTGGAGGCTCCATGCTCATCGCCGTCCTCACGGGGGATATCGTCCGCTCGCGCCGCATGGCGCCGGACGAGCGCCAGCGGACCCTGGACCGCCTCGACGCGGCCCTGGCCCTGCCCGGGCTCTCCGAGGACCCCGCGCCCCTGGCGCGGCAGATGTTCCGCGGCGACGCCTTCCAGCTCGTCCTGGCCAACCCGCGGGCCGGCCTGGAGGCCGCCCTGCACCTGCTGGCGGACCTGGTCGCGCCGGCCGGCCGCCGGGGGCCCGCCCTGCGCGTGGCCCTGGGGCTGGGGGACTGGGACCGTGCGGGCGCGGCCGGCGAGCCCGGCACCTGGGACGGCGAGCCCTTCCGCCTGTCGGGACGGCTCCTTGACGGGATGGGCCGACCCGGTCACCATCTGGCCGTCGCCAGCCCCTGGCCGGCTGTCGACGCCGAGCTGGCCGTGAGCTGCCGCCTGGCGGACCACCTCATCGCCCGCTGGACCGGCGAGCAGGCCCGCGTGATGGCCGCCCTGCTGGGCGACCGGACCCAGGTGGAGGTCGCCGCCGCCCTCGGCATCAGCCAGTCGGCCGTGGCGCAACGCTATGGCAACGCGGGCGGGCAGGCTCTGCGCGCGCTCGTGGACCGCTTCCGCGTCCTGGTGGTAGAAAATGAGTCCTGAAACTTATATGACAGGGGATCAGACTCATGCCTGATATCGGATGGATCCTGGATCACCTGCCCGCCCTCGGCCGGCGGTGGGACCTGGTGCTGCCGCTGCTGGCGGCCCACTTCCTGGCCGACTTCCCCATGCAGCCGGGGGCCTGGGTGGCCGGCAAGCGCGCCGGCTTCCGCTCGCCCGCCCTGTACGCCCACGCCCTGCTGGCGGCCGTCCTGGCCTACGCCCTGATCGCCCTGTGGGAGGCCTGGATCGTCCTGCCGGTGATCCTGGCCAGCCACCTGCTCATCGACGGCCTCAAGGCCCGCTTCCCGGACACCTGGCGCAGCTTCCTGGGCGACCAGCTCGCCCACCTGCTGGTGATCGCCGGCCTGGTCCTGGCCCTGGACGCGCGCTGGCCCAATCCCTGGATCGGCTGGCGCCCGCATCCGCTCTGGACGCTCTTCGTGGCCTGGCTCCTGGTCTGGTACGCGGAGGGCTGCTTCATCGGCAAGGCGACGGCCGCCTGGCAGGGACTCCTGGGCCGGTCCGAGGGTGACGACCTGGAGCGCGCGGGGCTCTGGATCGGCCGCCTGGAGCGGAGCCTGATCCTGCTCCTGGTCCTTCTGGGGCGGGTCGAGGCCATCGGCTTCCTGGTGGCCGCCAAGTCCATCTTCCGCTTCGAGGCCCTGAAGGAGGGGGGGCGCAAGGAGGCGGAGTACATCCTCATCGGCACCATGGCCAGCTTCCTGCTGGCCCTGCTCACCGGCCTGGCGGCCGTCTGGCTCCTGCGCCGCGCCGGCTGGCCGGCGGGCTAGGCCGAGGCCAGCTCCCGCCCGCGCTGGAAGGCCCGCCAGTTCAGGTCCTCCGTGCCCCTGGGCACGCGCGCGCGGATCACCTTCCGCCATAGGTCCTCGTCGAAGTCCAGGCTGGCCGAGAGGGCGCCCAGCAGCAGCACGCTCACCATCTTCTCGTTGCCCAGGGCCCGGCACTCCTCGCGGGCCGAGACGGCCACGGTGGCCGGGATGCGCGCGCGCACCTCGGCCAGGGGGTTCTCCGGGTAGTCCCAGTCCTTGCCGGCGGCGATGGGGGGGATGATCCGCTGGGTGTTGACGACGGCGCTGCCGCCCGGCGCCACGAGGTGCATGGCGCGCAGGGCCTCGGCCTGCTCGAAGGCCAGCAGGACGTCGGCCCCGCCCTCGGGGATGATGGGCGACCAGACCCGCTCGCCGAAGCGCACGTGGCTGGAGACGACGCCGCCCCGCTGGGCCATGCCGTGCACCTCGCTCTTCTTGGCGTCGTGGCCGGCCTCCATGGCCACCTGGGACAGTATGTCGCTGGCCAGCAGGACGCCCTGCCCGCCCACGCCCACCAGCAGCACGTTGGTCGTCCTGGCGCTCACACCGGCACCTCCTCGCTCGTGAGCCGGATGGCCTCGTGGGGGCAGACCTGGAAGCAGAGGCTGCAGCCCGTGCAGGCGTCCTCGTCGATGACGACCTGGCGCAGGCCCTTGGCCGTCAGGCCGCCGGTGAGGCTGAGGGCCGGGCAGCCCGTCCGCAGGCAGGTCCTGCAGCCCACGCAGCGCTCGGGATCCACGCGATAGGGGATCTCGCGGATCTTCACGGGCATCAGCGCGCAGGGCGCCCGGGCGATGACCACGCTGGGCCCCGCGTGCGCGACGGCCGCCTCCACGGCCGCCCTCACCGCGGGCTGGTCGTGGTTCGCCACCACCTGCACGTGATCGACGCCGAGGGCCTTGACCAGTGTGGGCAGGTCCACCTGCCTGGCAGCCTTGCCCATGAGGGTCTTGCCGGTCGCCGGGTGCTCCTGGCCGCCGGTCATGGCCGTCACCCGGTTGTCGAGGATGAGCACCGTGATGTCGGCGTCGTTGTAGACCGCGTCCAGCAGGCCGGTCATGCCCGAGTGCAGGAAGGTGGAGTCGCCGATGGCGGCGAAGATGGGCTTTCCGTCGGTCGCCACCTTGCTCGAGCCGATGGCGGTGCCGATGGAGGCGCCCATGTCCAGGCAGGTGTCGATGGTCTGCAGGGGCGGCAGGGCGGCCAGCGTGTAGCAGCCGATGTCGCCGAAAACGTTGCCCTTCTTCGGCTTGACGCCCCAGAAGAGGCTGCGATGGGGGCAGCCGGGGCAGAGCACGGGCGGCCTCGGCAGCACGGTGGCGGCCGCGCCGGCCGGCGCCGGCGCCGTGTCGATGAGGCCGGCCGCCGCGAGGCCCTTGCCCAGGCGGCCCGGCGTCAGCTCGCCGAGCAGCCCGGTGAGGGACTTGCCCTCGCAGGCGATGCCCTCGGCCAGGAGCTGCTCCTCGATGAAGGGATCCAGCTCCTCGATGACGATGAGCCGCTCCACCTCGGCGGCGAAGCGGCGGATGCCCTCCAGGGGCAGCGGCCAGCCTAGCCCCAGCTTGTAGTAGCTGGCCTCGGGCAGCAGCTCGCGCGCCTGCACGTAGCCGACGCCCGCGGCCACGACGCCCACCCGCCGGTCGCCCCACTCGACGCGGTTCAGCTCCGTCTCCTCGGCGAAGGCGCGGAGCCTGTCCAGGCGCTCCTCGACGAAGGCGTGGCGCGCGCGCGCATTGGCCGGGACCATGACGTACTTCCTGGCGTCCTTGCGGAAGCCCTTGACCGCGACGGACCGCAGTTCGCCCGCCTCGACGATGCCCTTGCTGTGGCTGATGCGGGTGGTCATGCGCAGCAGGACCGGCGTGTCGAAGCGCTCGCTGATCTCCATGCCGGCGGCCACGTAGTCCTTGGCCTCCTGGCTGCAGGAGGGCTCGAGCATGGGGATCTTTGCGAAGCGGGCGTAATGGCGGTTGTCCTGCTCGTTCTGGCTGCTGTGCAGCTCGGGGTCGTCGGCGGTGACGACCACGAGGCCCGCCTCGACGCCCATGTAGGAGAGGGTCATCAGGGGATCGGCCGCCACGTTGAGGCCCACGTGCTTCTGGGTGCTGATGGCCCGCGCGCCCGTCAGGGCGGCGCCGGCGGCCACCTCGAGGCCCACCTTCTCGTTGGGCGACCACTGCACGTACATCTCGGGGACCAGGCGGGCAAGGGTCTCGAGGATCTCCGTGCTCGGCGTGCCCGGGTAGCCCGCGCCCAGGCGCACGCCGGCCTCGCGGCAGCCCAGGGCGACGGCCTCGTTGCCGGAGAGCAGGTAGCGGATCGGCGCCTCCTGCCGGGTGGATGCTTCCATGGCCATCCTTTCGCGGCGCCCGCCTCCGGCCTAGCCGAAGAAGGGGCGGTGCTTGCGGTCCTCGATCTCCTGCTCGTCGTAGAGCGCGCCCAGGGCGAGGCTGAGCACGCGGATCTCGGGCGTGTCGCTGCGCGACAGCAGGACGATGGGCACCTTGGCGCCCACCACCAGGCCGGCCACGCGCGCGCCGGCGAGCAGGATGAGGCTCTTCACGACGAAGTTGACGGCGGTGATGTTGGGGCCGAGGAAGATGTCGGCCTGCCCGGCCACGCGGCTGAAGATGCCCTTGAGGCGCGCCGCGTCCCGGGAGAGGGCGATGTCGATGCCCAGGGGGCCCTCGATGAAGAGGTTGCCCAGGCGGCCGCCCGCGGCCCATCGCATGAGCTCGCGCATGTCGAGGGTCTCGGGCAGCTTGGGATTCTCCTTCTCCACCAGGGCGAGGGCGGCCACGAGCGGGTGGTCGATCTGGAGGCAGCGCGCCAGCTCGACGGCGTTGGCCAGGATGTCCTTCCGCGTGGCCAGGTCCTGGTGGATGTTGATGCCCCCGTCGGTGTGGAGCATCAGCTTGTCGTAGTGGTCCGTCTCGACCACGGCCACGTGGGACAGGACGCGGCCCGTGCGCAGGCCCGAGTCCTTGTCGAGCACGGCCTTGAGCAGCTTCTCCGTGTTGACGGTGCCCTTCATGAGCAGGTCGGCGCGTCCCTCGCGCGCCTCCGCGACGGCGCGGGCGCTGCAGGCGATCTCGCCGCCCGTCTCGTCGATGATCTGGATGGCGCCCAGGGGGAAGTCCGCCTCCTCGGCCAGGGCACGGATCTTGTCCTCGGGCCCGATGAGCACCGGCTCGATGAGCTGCTCCTGGCTGGCCGTCTTGATGGCCTCGATGACGGTGGCCTTGGCGGCGCCCGCCACCGCGACACGCTTGCTCGGCGCGGTGCGGACGATCGTGCGGAGTTCCTTGAAGCTGCGGATCACGTGCCGCCTCCTTCCCGCGCCAAGCCGTAGCGCTTGGCCTGCTCCCGGCCCTGCAGCACGCGCAGGGCGCCCTGGGCCAGGGCCTCCATCTCCCGCTCGCCGGGGTAGCTGAAGACGCGCCCGAGGAAGCCCACCCGATCGCGCAGGCGTTCCGTCAGGAGGTCCGAGCGGGCCATGCCGCCCGTGAGGATGACGCCGTCCAGCTCGCCGCCGAGGGCCGCGGCCATGGCGCCGATCTCCTTGGCGATCTGGTAGGCCATGGCGTCGAAGGCGCCGCGCGCCGCCGCGTCGCCCGCGGCGATGCGCCGCTCGATCTCCTTCAGGTCACCCGTGCCGAGGTAGGCGCAGAGCCCGCTCTCCTTGGCCAAGCGGTGCTCCAGGCGCGCGCGGTCCGTGCCCGGCGCGAAGGCCAGGTCCAGCAGGCCCCGCACCGGCAGGGCGCCGGCGCGGTAGGGCGAGAAGGGGCCCATGCCCAGCAGGGCGTCGTTGACGTCCGCGATGCGCCCGCCGCGCAGGGCCGCGACGCTGATGCCGCCGCCCAGGTGGGCCGCCGCGAAGCGGGTGTCGCCCAGCGGCTTGTCCAGCTCGGCGGCCGCCAGGCGGGCGACGGCCTTGAGGCTCAGGGCGTGGCTGCGGCCCTGGCGCGTGATCTCCGGCACGCCGCTGTAGCGGGCCACCGCGTCCATCTCGTCCACGGTGACGGGATCGACGACGAAGGCGGGCACCCGCCAGCGGCGGCCGAGCTCGTGGGCGATGAGGCCGCCCAGGAGGCTGGCGTGCTCGCCGTAACGCGCCGAACGCAGGTCGTCGAGCATGGCCTCGTCGATGAGATAGGTGCCGCCCTCCATGGGCCGCAGCAGGCCGCCGCGGCCGCAGACCGCATCGGGCGCGGGCCGCCCGTTGGCCTCGAGGAAGGCGAGGACGTCGTCGCGGCGCGCCGGGAGCTGTGCGGCGATGGCGCCGCTGCCGTCCTCGTGCTCGAGGGTCCGCTCGAGGACGGGGCCGTCCTCGCCCCAGAGGGCGAGCTTGGTGCTGGTGCTACCTGGGTTGATGACGAGGATGGTGAGGGCCATGGCCGTCCTTGTGCTAGGGCAGCGACGGGGCTCAGGCAACCTACACAATTAAGCCATGTCCAGGGTGGAGTCAATGCCGCCCGCAGGGGCCTCGCGATACCGGAAATGTGCCGGTGGTCCGGGCGGAGCCGCCCGCCGGGATCAGGCGCTGGGCTGCCGGCTGGGGCGCGGCGCGGGAGGCGCCGCCTCGGGCTCTCGCGCGAGCGTGCCCGGCTTCTCGCTCGCCTGGCCATCCGGGCCGGCGACGGGGATGCTGAAGGTGAAGGTGCTGCCCTTGCCGAGCTCGCTCTCCACCCAGATGCGCCCGCCGTGCCGGTGCACGAACTGCCGCGCGATGTCCAGGCCGAGGCCGGCGCCGCCCTCCTTGAGGGCGAGAGCCTCCTCGGTCTGGTGGAAGCCCTGCCAGATGGCCTCCAGGTCCCCGGGGCCGATGCCGATGCCCGAGTCCGCGACGGAGATCTCGACGCAGTCCCCGGCCTGGCGGGCCGAGACCTCGGCGACGCCCCCGCCGTGGTTGTACTTCACGGCGTTGGTGAGCAGGTTCCAGACCACCTGCTGGATGCGGAAGGGATCCATGAAGACGCGCGGCAGGCGGCCCGGCTCGTGCAGCACCAGCTTGACGCCCTTCTCCACGGCGCGGGCCTGGACGGTGCCGATGGCCTCCTCGAGCACCGACGCCAGGTCGGACCAGGCGAGGTTGAGATGGCTCTGCTCGCTGCCCGCCTTGCTCAGATCCAGCAGGTCCTCGATGAGCTGGAAGAGCTTGGTGCTCTGCTCGTGGATGACCTGGATGAACTCCGTCTGGATCTTCGGCGGCACGTCGCCGTTCTTCAGCTGCTCGGAGTAGGCGATGATGCTGGTCAGCGGCGTCTTCAGTTCGTGGCTGACCTTGGCCAGGAAGTCCATCTTGCGCTTGGAGTGCTCCATGAGCAGACCGTTGCTGCGGCGCAGCTCCTCCAGCAGCCTGTCGCGCTGGCTGAGGTAGTTGGCGGCGAGGCCGTCCTTGCCCTTGGAGATGATGTCGCTCAGGAGGCGGAGGTTCTCCTTCAGCTCGCCGTCGGCACTCTCGGTCATGGTGACGGCCCACAGCTCCTCGGCGAGGATGTTGAGGGTGAGCAGCGAATCCTCGATGGGCAGCCCCTGCTCGGCGCTGCGTCCGCTGGCGTAGTCGAGGAAGAAGGTGAAGAGGAAGTCGTCCTCGAAGCGGAGCGACTGGATGATGGGATCCAGATGGCTCCAGGCGAGCGTCTCCAGCTCGGTGTCGGTGAAGGAATCGTAGACCTCGCGTCCCGCCTTGCGGAAATCCTGGGCGACGCTCGTCTTGAGCGCGTCGAGGTTGCTCTCGATGATCTGCAAGAGGGACTTGGCGTTTCCCATTCTCGCGGCGACCCTTTCCACCCCGGTGTGCGGCGGCCTGGGGTGCGTTGCTTCCCATGATTCCGAGCGGTGGCGCCCGGTCTCCGAACGCGGGATCGCCAATGCAAGGTTCCGGCCATTCAGAAGGAATCTCCGTCAGGTGGCGGACCGCCCGGGCGATCGTCCGGCGGGGATGGGAAAAGGCCCTTCCCGGCGAGGATTCGTGCTCAGGGAAGGATGGGAAGCCCATAACCTGAGCGCTGCCCCTAAGCAGCGGAGAACTCCGCCAAGGCCGGGAAGGGCGTCTGTCGCCTGGGCCCCGCGACGGGGATCCCGGGGGCGCTCCGGCGCGCCGCGGCGCCGGGCGAAAGCACCGAAACACCCGGACACCCGCCCCCGGGACTTTTCGCCGCGTATCTTCGGGGTGACCGGCGCGCTTCAGGCGGCCGGCGCCGCCAGGCGGCTCCGCCGGGCTTCGCTCAGGCGGCGCAGGGAGAGGAAGGCCTCGACGATGAGCCAGAGATCCAGGACCAGGATGGCCAGCCCGGTGATCAGCAGGGGCCAGCTCACCGGATCCGCCAGCAGGAACTTCCAGAGGCTGTAGGGCAGCGCCACCAGGGTGATGGCCATCATGAAGACCATGGGCAGCAGCAGGAAGAGGAAGGGCCGGCCCGCCTTGTAGAACCAGAGGGTCATGACCAGGAAGCCCAGGGCGCCCAGGAGCTGGTTGGTGATGCCGAACAGGGCCCAGAGGGTGATGCCCGCGGGCTTGCCGCCCACCTTGGCCACGGCGAAGTAGCCGATGGCCAGCACGGCCAGCAGCCCGGCGGCGTAGCGGTTGCGGGTCAGCAGGCCGAGGGGGGCGAAGCCGTGGCCCAGCTCCTCGAGGTTGTAGCGCAGGAGGCGCGTGCCGCTGTCGAGGGTCGTCATGGCGAATCCCACCACGACGACGGCGATGAACACGGCGGCCAGCGTGGGATCCAGGCCCAGCGTCGCGCAGAGGTTGGCTCCGCCCTGGACGAAGGCCTGGAGCTTGGGCCCCATGCCCTCGGCGCCGGCCCAGGAGGCGTAGTGGGCGTGCCATTCGGCGCGGCTGGCGAAGCCGGCCGTGCAGGCCAGGATCGCCAGCACGGCCAGGAGGCTCTCAGTCAGCATGGCGCCGTAGGTGACGAAGAGGGAATCGCGCTCGCTGGCCAGCTGCTTGGCCGTGGTGCCGCTGGAGACCAGGGAGTGGAAGCCGCTGATGGCGCCGCAGGCGATGGTGATGAACAGGAAGGGGAAGAGCGGCGGCAGGTCGGCCGGCAGGCGGTTGACGGCCGGCGCCACGATGTCCGGCCGCGCCGCGAACAGGCCCAGGAAGAGCAGCCCCATGCCCAGGTAGAGCTGGAAGCTGTTGAGATAATCGCGGGGCTGGAGCAGCAGCCAGACCGGCAGCACGGAGGCCACGAGAGCGTAGGCCATGAGGATCCAGACCCAATGGTTCAGTTCCACGGCGCCCAGCAGGGGGAGCCGCGTGACGGGGTGGCCCGTGCCGTGCCAGGTGGCCAGGAGCATCAGGGCCACGCCCACGAGGGTGGCCACGGTCAGGTTCGCCCGCAGGCGGTAGACCAGGGCGCCGATGGCCAGGGCTATGACGATGAGGGCCCAGACGGGGAAGACCGCCTCCGGGTAGAAGGCCCCGCTGAACAGGACGGCGATCACGTGGGCGAAGGCCCCCATGGCCAGGGCCAGCAGGAAGAAGATCAGCAGCAGGAACAGCACCCGCCCCCGGGCGCCCAGGAGCTGATCGGTGACGGTGCCGATGGAGCGCCCCTCGTTGCGCAGGGAGATGTAGAGGGCGGTCAGGTCGTGGACGGCTCCCATGAAGATGGAGCCGAAGAGCACCCAGAGCAGGGCCGGCACCCAGCCCCAGATGACGGCGATGGCGGGCCCGAGGATGGGCCCCAGGCCGGCGATGGTTGCGAAGTGGTGGCCGAACAGGACGAGCCGGTTGCTGGGCACGTAGTCCACGCCGTCCTGCTTGACATGCGCGGGGGTGGGACGGTCCGGCTCGAAGCCCAGGATCCGGCGGGCGAGGCGGCGGCCGTAGACGAAGTAGGCGAGCAGGTAGGCGAAAAAGGCCAGGACGGCGACGAGCGTGGCGTTCATATCGAAACCACAAAAAAACCTGCAGGAGCCCGGCGAACGCAGGAACCCCCGCAGGAGGGTGAGAGAAAGCTAAACACTACCAGAGGCTCCCGGTGCTGTCAAGTCCCGCGCGGCCAGTAGAGGATGCGCCCGCAGTTCTCGCAGTAGAGGATCTTCTCCCGGTTCTCCATGGAGGTGTAAGCCGTTGGAATTACTGCAAAACAGCCCAGGCAGACATTGCTCGTGATGGGCACCACGGCCCGGCCCAGTCGCTGGGAGATCCGCTCGTAGCGATGCAGCAGGGCCTTTTCGATGCTGCCGGCCAGCTCCTCCCGGGCGTTTCGGAGGTCGTCGACGCCCTCGAGGGCGAAGCCCATGTTGGCGAGCTTCGTGGCGTGCACCTTGTCCTGGGTTTCCCGGATCATCGTGTCCAGGTCCTGAAGCGCAACCAGGAGCATCAGCTGTTCGTTCACTCGCTCTCCTCCCCGTCGCCGAGGATGATCTGGCGGAATTGCTCGTAGCCCGCGACCTGCAGCAGCTGCTCGCGCGTACCGGCGTCGCGGATGAGTTCCACGACCTGGCCCAGGGCGGGCAGGTAGCGGTTCTCCTTCTCGATGGGCGGTGCGATGAACATGAAGAAGAGCTTGACGGGCTTGCCGTCGATGGCACCGTACTCGACGCCCTTCACGGAACGGGCGAAGAAGGCCATCAGGGATGGGATGGCCAGCGAGCGTCCGTGGGGGAAAGCGACGCCCTCGCCCAGGCCCGTGCTGCCCAGGCTCTCGCGATTCTTGAGCATGCCGAGGATCACGTCCCGGTCCCGGATGACTCCTGCGGCGGCGGCGTGGTCCACCATCTCCTGCAGGACCCCGTCCCGATCCTTGGCTTTCAGCGAGGGGATGAAGAGATCCTCGCTGAACAGCGTGAACAGTTCCTGTCGATTCATGGAATCGTTTCCCTCTGGTCAGCGGCGATTGCCGCGCGTGACCGCGTCATGACATCCCGTTGGGCATGGCGGCGGAAGACTTGCATTGATTCACAAGCTACGCTAACAAATCACTTAGGTCCTCTCAAGGGTTATGGATCGCTTTTCTTTGACCCCCACCGCCGAGGTTGCCGGTACGTCATGCTGAGGGAGAGGGGAGAGACCGAGCTGATCGAGGGGCGCGTCCTGCGCGCCACGCGCGGGCGCTTCCTGGTGGGCGACGGGGAGCAGGTGATTCCCTGCCACCTGCGCGGCCGCATCAAGAAGGCGCGCCAGCGGCGGGTGCGCAGCGTGGTTCCGGGCGACCTGGTGCTGGTCCGCCTCACGGGGGCCCTGCCCCATCCCGAGTCCGAGGGCGTCATCGAGGAGGTGCTGCCCCGCAGCAGCCAGCTCTCGCGGACCAGCCCTGGGGGGCGCCGCGAGCAGGTCCTCATGGCGAACCCGGAGCGCATCTTCGTGGTGATGGCCACGCGCGAGCCCGCCTTCAACAGCCGTCTCCTGGACCGCTTCCTGGTGGCCATCGAGGACCAGAGCCTCGAGGCCGTCGTCTGTCTGAACAAGTGCGACCTCGCCACGCCGGCCGAGCGCGTGGCCATGGTCTCGCCCTACCGCGCGGCCGGCTACCCGGCCCTGATGCTCAGCGCCCTCACGGGCGAGGGTGTGCCACGCCTGGCCGACGCGATGGCCGGCCGCCTGAGTCTCTTCCTGGGCCCCAGCGGCTCCGGCAAGAGCAGCCTGCTCCAGCGCATCCAGCCGGGCCTGGAGATCGCCACGCGCGCCGTCAGCGGCGCAACGGGCAAGGGCCGCCACACGACCAGCTACACCGAGCTGCATCCCCTCGACCGCGGCGGCTATGTGGCCGACTCGCCCGGCGTGCGCGAGTTCGGCCTCTGGGGCCTGGCCGAGCGGGATCTGGCGGGCTGCTTCCCCGAATTTCGGCCCCATCTGGGCCGCTGTCACTTCCCCGACTGCACGCACTCCCACGAACCGGACTGCGCCCTGCGCCGCGCCGCCGAGGAGCGGGCCTTCGACCCACGCCGCTACGAGAGCTACCTGCGTATTCTGGAATCGCTGCGCGAGGGCGACCTGGCCCTCTGACGCGCCTAGAAGGGAAGCCGCCGGCTCCAGCTCGCCAGGAGCGGCAGCAGCCAGGACTCGGCCGCCAGGTAGAGCCCCGCCAGCGCCAGCACGAGGAACCCCTGCAGCCAGACGCGCCGCTGGCCACGCGCGATCACGCGGCTGCGGAAGGTCGCCGGCTTCTTCAGGACGGCCCGGTAGAGTTCGGGCCCGCTCAGGTACTTGCGGATGCGATCCTCGGGATTGTGGATCGCCAGCTTCTCCATGGCCGCGTGCAGGTCGGTCAGGAGACGCCGGCTGTCCGGGTAGCGCTGGGCGCGGTCGCGCTGCAGGCAGCCCATGACGAGATCGTCCACGAAGAGCGGGATCTCCGGGCGCAGGCTGGAGGGCGGGGCCACGCGGCAGGCGAGGATGCGGCGCAGCACCTCTTCGCTGTCCTTGCCCTCGAAGGGGCTCTGCTGGGCCAGCAGCTGGTAGAGCACCGAACCGAAGGAGAACAGGTCGCTGCGGGCGTCCAGGTTGGCGCCCTGGACCTGCTCGGGCGACATGTAGAGGGGCGTGCCCACGGGTGTTCGCCGGTCGCGGTTGAGGCCGGTCTGATCGATGAGGCGCGCGAGGCCGAAGTCGGCCACCTTCACCACGCCCGCGGGGGCCAGCAGGATATTGGCCGGCTTGATGTCCAGGTGCAGGATCTGGTGCTGATGGACGTAGTCGATGCCGCGCGCGACGAAGTAGCCGACGGCCAGGGCGACGTCGATGGGCAGCTTCTCGGCGCGCTCCAGCAGGTCGCGCAGGGAGCCGCCCCGCACGTACTCCATGATGATGTAGTAGTAGCCGTCCTGCTCGCCGAAGTCGATGACCTGGACGACGTTCTGATGCTCGAGCTTGGCGAGGAGGCGCGCTTCCTGGATGAAGCGCTCGCGGAACTCGGGCTGTGTGGAGAGCCGGGAGCGGAGGATCTTGACCACGACCTCGCGGTCCAGGGACAGCTGGTGCGCCAGGAACAGGCGCGCCGCTCCCCCCGTCGCCAGGGGACGGTCCAGGTCGTACTGCTCTCCGAGCAGGACCTTGCTGTCGTTCGTGAGGAGACCCTGTTCCATCGTCCCTTCCACAAACAAAACGCGTGCCACGCCGGGTGACGGCTTCCAGCGCCTCGCCGGGGCGCGCCCTTTCCCGTTGCGGCGCGCCTCGGCCCGCTTGACGTCGCGACTTGCGCATGGTATTACCGCGCGGGACCCCGGCTCGCCGGGGAAACGCGCCATCGCTGCTTCCGGGAGCGCGCTCCCGCCATCCAGACGAAGGAAGTCCACCTTGCGCCAGACCGGGAAGGTGAAGTGGTTCGATGAATCCAAGGGATACGGATTCATCGTCCAGGAGTCGGGTCAGGAGGTCTTCTTCCACTTCTCGCAGATCCAGATGGAAGGCTTCCGCACCCTCGCCGCGGGACAGGCCGTCGAGTTCGAGGTGAACGAGGGCCCCAAGGGCCCCCAGGCCGTCAAGGTGATGCCCGTCTAGGGCCGCGCCCGCGGCTCCGCCATGACAATACGGACGCCTGCCGCCGGAGCGGCAGGCGTCGCTGCGATGGGATCGCATGCACGAAGGCCTCGCCAGGGCGAGGCCTTCGTGTTGTTCCGGGATCTTCTGCCAGGGTCGATCCGGGCCGGCCGGTCTGGACCGAAACGGGGGGAGCCGTCGCTGTTACTCGGGATCCCCAAAGGTCTGCGGAGTGGGCAGCATGTTGTCGAACACGATCTCCACGGGAGCGGAGAAGGCGCTCGCGTTGCCGCTGGTATCCACGGCCCGCACGCGATACGTGAGGTGGCAGAGCATGAAATCAGGCGCCTCGTCCTGCAACCGGGACAGGGTGCAGTTGCCGAGCAGCGTCTCTGCCTCGGTATTCACGGTTCTGTAGACCTCGTACTCGTCCAGATCGGCCTCCGAGTTCGCCGCCCAGGCCACCGTGATATCGGCGTCCTTGACGTGAATCGTGAGACCCGTCGGCGCCGCAGGCGGAGTCTGATCCTGGTTGGCGGAACTCGCCGGGTTGCTGCTGTCGGAGCAGCCGCTCAGCATGAGCGCCAGGGCGGCAGCGAAGGCAAGCAGCATCAGGGTCCTGCGCATGGCGTCAACTCCTTTCCAGGTCCTTCCTTGGATGTGGGCACGCTAGGCTGAAAAGCTGGAAAAACGGCTGCGGAGAAACGGGAGGTCGTGTCATTGGAAGCAGGTCAGGTTGTCCCCCGCAGCCGAGCGCCCCATCAGCAAGGCACATACCAGAGGGCGAATTGTCGCCCCAACCGCTTGCCATCAAATCAGTTATGGTGGCGATGCGGGTCTTGCCGCGGACCCGTGCACGATGCCCGCGATGCCAAGGCTGCATTGCACCCCTTGCAAAGGACATTGAGCGCGCTAGCGGGCTTGATGCTTGACAGGCGCGAAACGGTGTTCTAATCTGCCTAGCGTCAAGGACTTAAGGGGTGAGACAGAGGCCCTGGAAAGGAGTGGCGCCATGACGAAGGCTCAGATCGTCGAGGAGATCGTCCAGAAGACTGGTCTCACCAAGAAGGATGTGGCCGAGGCGGTGGATCAGTTTCTCCTGGCGATCTCCGAGGCACTGGCCAGGGGTGAGCACCTTGAGATCCGGGGCTTCGGCACCTTCAAGGTGAAGCGCCGCAAGTCACGCATGGCCAGGAACCCCCGCACTGGCGAGCCCGTGCCGGTACCCGAGCGGAACGTCCCGGTCTTCAAGGTGAGCAAGGAGCTCAAGGACCTGGTCGCCGCCGCCAACCCCGTCCACGAGGACAGCGCCGCCGGCCTGAAGTGAGCCGGACCGGGCGGCGCGCCACCTGCTGCAACGAAGCGGGGGAGGGCTCGGGCCCTCCCCCGTCGCGTTTCGCGAATCCCGTGCAGCCTAGTTGTCGAAGAGGATCGAGAGGGTCAGGGCGCCCTCGAAGTGGTTCGTCAGGGAGCGCTCGTAGTAGGGATCGCCCGGGTTCGGATCCTTGAGGAAGGCGCCCGTCCAGCCCGCGTCGGCGCGCAGGTACAGCCAGTCGAAGAGGTTGCGCCGCGCCGTCATGCCCGCTTGCACGGAGTAGTCGTTGGTGTAGATGCCGTCCTGGCGCCGGTTGAAGGTGCCGCCGCCGGCGTACATCCCGATGAAGGTCCCCCGCACGATGAACAGGTCGCGCGTCAGGTTGAGCTGGAAGCGCTCCACGTAATCCTTGATGTCGACGAAGGGCTGCCCGGGCAGCTCGGCGGTGCTCGTCGAGCGCGAGTAGTGGAACTGGAAGCCGAGGGCGGCCATGGTGCGCAGGTCCAGGCGGATGCCATAGGCGAGGTTGCTCTGGTAGTGGACCAGCTCGCTGTCGTAGAGCAGGTAGCCCACGTAGGGCGTCACCTCGAGGCTTGGGTACTCCTGGAAGGCGAGAGCCGTCCCGGTGGCGCCCGCGAGGAGGCAGAGGGCGCACAGTGGCGCGGCGAGCAGCTTCATGACGCTCCTTCGGCAAGCCGGCGGGGGCCAGCGCGTCCGATGGGATTGTGGCAGGGAAGGATAACGGATGCACATTACTAGCTGGCGGAGGCGAAATCAAGTCGCCGCTCGGCGCTCCGCCCGCCCGGGGCCGGTCTCCTTGCGGGTCCGGGGCGCTTGGATTAGACTGCCCGGGGCCGGACCGGCGGCCCCGGGCCGCCCGATCCCGCCGGAGGACGCGACGTGACGATCCGCATCGGTCTCGCCCAGATCGCACCCTATCTCGGGCTACCGGACCGCAACCGCGATCTCCACCTGGAGCAGGCGGAGCGGGCCCGCGCCGAGGGCGCCGAGCTGCTGGTCTTCCCCGAACTGAGCCTCACGGGTTACCTGCTCAAGGACATGGTCGCCAATCTCGCCCTGCGCCCGGACGCGTCGGCCCTGGCGCCCCTGCTGGAGGCCTCCCGGACGCTGGACCTCGTCGTGGGCTTCGTGGAGGAGGGCCCCGACTACCGGCACTACAACAGCCTGGCCTACCTCGCCGAGGGCCGGGTGGCGCACGTCCACCGGAAGGTCTATCTGCCCACCTACGGGATGTTCGAGGAGCAGCGCTACTTCACCGCCGGCAACACCCTGCGCGCCTTCCCGACGCGCTTCGGCCGCCTGGCCCTCGCCGTCTGCGAGGACATCTGGCATCCCTCCCTGCCCTACCTCGCCTTCATGGACGGCGCCCTTGGCCTCCTGGTGGGCAGCGCCAGCCCCCTGCGCGGCGCGGACCGCGCGCCCGGGGACGACCTGCCCAGCAACGCCGCCTTCTGGGACCGCCTGCTCCGGCACTACGCGAGCATCTACGCGGGCTGGGTGGCATTCTGCAACCGCTGCGGCGTGGAGGACGGCACCAGCTTCTGGGGCGGCAGCCGCCTGGTGGGGCCCGCCGGCGAGCGGCTCGCCGAGGCGCCGCTTCACGAGCCGGCGCTGCTTCTCGGCGAGCTCGATCTGGCCGCCCTGCGCCGCCGCCGCCAGGCCTTCAGCGCCGTCCGCGACGAGCGCCCCGAGGTCACCTTCCGCGGCCTCGAGCGCATCCTCCGCGCCCGCGCCGCGGGCGGGGAGGCGCCATGAGCGATCCCTTCGCCGCCACCGACTACGATCTCGTCCGCAAGGTCCTGGTGCAGTTCCTCCGCACGGAGGTGCGGCGCACGGGGCTGGAGCGCGGCATCCTCGGCCTGTCGGGCGGCCTGGACTCGAGCCTCGTGGCCTTCCTGGCCGTCGAGGCCCTGGGTCCCGAGCGGGTCACGGGCGTGGCCATGCCCTACAGGACCAGCTCGCCCGAGAGCCTGGAGCACGCGCGCCTGGTAGCCGCCGAAACCGGCATCGAGCTGCTGGAGATCGCGATCACGCCCATGGTGGACGCCTACTTCGCCGACCGCCCGGACGCCGACAGCCTGCGCCGCGGCAACAAGATGGCCCGCGAGCGCATGAGCATCCTCTACGACCTGTCGGCCGCGCGGCGCGCCCTGGTCCTGGGCACCAGCAACAAGAGCGAGCTCTACCTGGGCTACGGCACGGCCTTCGGCGACCTGGCCAGCGCGGTCAATCCAATCGGCGACCTCTACAAGAGCGAGGTCCGCCGCCTGGCCCGCCTCCTGGGCGTGCCCGAGGCCATCGTGGCCAAGCCGCCCAGCGCCGATCTCTGGGCCGGCCAGAGCGACGAGGCGGACCTGGGCTTCGCCTACGAGGAGGTCGATGCCCTGCTGCGCCTCATGCTGGACGAGCGCCTGGGCGAGGCCGATCTGGCGGCGGCCGGCTGGGATCCCGCCTTCGTGCGTCGCGTCGAGGAGATGATCCGGCGCTCCCAGTTCAAGCGGCGCCTGCCGGTCATCGCCAAGCTGTCGCGGCGCACCGCGGACCAGGACTTCCGCTACCCCCGCGACTGGGGAACCTGATGCCGCGCCGCGAAGCGGGCGGGAGCGGCGTGGAGCCGCCGCGGGCCGTGGATCCGCCGGCGGCTGCCTCGGGCCGGAACGCGGTCGGCGCGGGGCGGCTCTGCCTGGTGCCAACGCCCATCGGCAACCTGGAGGACATCACCCTGCGCGCCCTGCGCGTGCTCGGCGAGGCGGATCTCGTGGTCGCCGAGGATACGCGGCGCACGGGGCGCCTGCTGGCCCACCACGGCATCCGGGCCCGCCAGATCTCCTTCCACGAGCACAACGAGCAGCGCCAGCTTCCCCGCCTGCTGGCAGAGCTGGCCGCGGGCCGGCGCGTGGCCCTGGTGAGCGACGCGGGCACGCCGGGCATCAGCGATCCCGGCTTCCGGGCCCTGCGGGCGGCCCTGGAGGCGGGGCACGCCGTGGAGGTCCTGCCCGGCCCGACGGCCCTCGTGCCCGCCCTGCTCGGCAGCGGCCTGCCCTGCGACCGCTTCCGCTTCGAGGGCTACCTGCCGCGCCGCGAGGGGCAGCGGCGAGGCGCGCTGGCGGCCCTGGCCGAAGAGGAGCGCAGCACGGTCTTCTACGAGACCCCCCAGCGCCTGGCCCGCAGCCTCGCCGTCCTGGCCGAGCTGCTCCCGGACCGCCCCGTGGCGGTGGCGCGGGAGATGACCAAGCTGCACGAGGAGTTCTGGCGGGGCACGGCCGCCGAGCTGGCCGCGGCACTGGCCGGGCGTGCCATCAAGGGGGAGATGGTGCTCGTCGTCGGCGGCGCGGGCGCCCGGCCCCTGCCGCGGCGCCTGCCTTGACACCCGGGCGTCCGCGTGGTAGCGTGCATATCGCGTAACCTCATTGAATGCGAGAAGTTATGACGGCGCAGAAGCAAGCGATCCAGTCCTGGTTCCGGCGGTGGCTCGATCCCCTGACCGCTCTCGTCCACCGGCTCGGCATCAGCCCGGACGCCCTGACCCTCACCGGCCTCGTCCTGTCCCTGGCCAGCGCGGTGCTGATCGCCGGCGGTCGCTTCCTCGTCGGCGCCATCGTCCTGCTGGTCGGCAGCCTCTGTGACGTCCTCGACGGCAGCCTCGCCCGGCGCGGCGGGCGGGCCAACAAGGGGGGCGCCTTCCTCGACTCCACCCTGGACCGCTTCTCCGAGATCGCCGTCTACCTGGGCCTCCTCTACCACTACCGCGGCAGCGCCGCCCTCCAGCTCATCTGCGCCCTGGCCCTCACCGGCTCCCTGATGACCAGCTACGCCCGGGCGCGCGCCGAGGGACTGGACATCGACTGCAAGGTGGGCCTGCTGGAGCGGCCCGAGCGCCTGGCCATGCTCATCGTCGGCCTCGTGGCCGCGCCGCTGCGCGTGGGCGGCGTGGGTCCGCTGGAGCTGGTCCTCACCCTGCTCGCCATCCTGACCTACGTCACCACCTTCCAGCGCATCGCCCACGTCATGAGCCGCGCGCGGGACCACGAGCCCGAGCCCGTGGATGCCGCCGAGCCCGACGGCGAGGCGCTGAGCGCATCCAGCCGGCAGCCGTGATCCCGAAGCCCTCCCTGTTCCAGCTCCTGCGACGCAGCCTGCCCGTCATCGCGGACCTGTCGAGCCAGGTCGTGCTGTGGGTGCTGGAGATCATGCTCGTGGGCCGCCTGGGCACGGGGATCCCCTTCGGCCCCCGCGGCGAGGCGACCCACCTGGGCACCCAGGCCATCGTGGCCGTGGGCACGGTGCAGCTGGTCATCCTGGTGACGACGACGGTGCTGCTGACCTTCGTCATGGGCGCCCTGGTGCCCATGAACCGCTACCTGGGCGCGGGGCAGAGGGACCGGGCCAACCACTTCCTCGGCCAGTCGGCCCTCTGGGCCATGCTGGCCAGCGTGATCGTCATGGCCGTCTGGCTGCTGGGCGCCCTGCCCCTGTCAAAGATCCTCATCGCGCCCAGCAGCGAGGCCGCGCGGGGCATGATGGTGGACTACCTGCGCCTGCTCGCCTTCTTCGCGCCGATGATCGTGACCAACTTCGTCGTCCTGAGCATCCTGCGCGGCGTGGGCGACACGCGGCTCAGCATGGGCGTGAACCTCTTCGTCAACGGCTTCCACTTCCTCGGCGCGACGCTGCTGATCTTCGGGCTCGGTCCCTTTCCCGCCCTGGGCGTTCGCGGCGCGGCTCTGGCCGGCGGCGTGGGCCACAGCCTGGGGGCCCTGATCACCTTCACTCTCATGGTGACGGGCCGCAGCAGCCTGAGCTTCAAGCGTCGCGACCTGAGCCGCATGGTGCCCCGCACGGCGCGGCGGCTCATCGCCCAGGGTCTGCCCATGACCGTCGAGCAGCTGGCCTGGGGCCTGGGCATGATGGGCCTGCTGGCCATCGGCACGCACCTGGGCACGCGCAACGCCGCGGCCCACATCAGCCTCATCTCCCTGCAGCGGATCTCGAGCCTGGTCTACACGGGCCTGGGCATCGCCGCCCTGACGGTGGTGGGCCAGCAGCAGGGCGCCGGGCGCCTGGACCTCGCGCGCTCCGCCATGCGGCGCTACAGCTTCATGGCCGTGACGGGCGGCGCCCTCATGGGCCTGGTCTTCGCCATCTGGCCCGCGCCCCTGATCCGCCTCTTCTCGCCGGATCCCGAGGTGGTCGAGCTGGGCGGCAACGTGCTGTTCATCCTGGCCATCCTCCAGCTGCCCAAGGCCCTCAACTACATCGCCTCCTACGCCTTGCGCGGGCTGGGCGACACCAAGTTCCCCATGCAGGTCATCCTCGTCGGCGTCGTGGTGTTCCAGCTGGGGCTGGGCTGGGTCATGGCCTTTCCCCTCGCCCTCGGGCTGGCGGGGATCTGGCTCGCCGGGCTCATCGACGAGCTGGTCCGCGTCGGCTTCGTGATCTGGCGTTTCCGCGGCCGCAGCCGCCCGCGGCCCGCCGCCGCGCGGTCGGGCGCCGCCTGAAGGAGACTCATGGCGCAGAACTTGCCTCGCAGGCTGAGCGGCGGCCTCTTCGTCTCCCTCGAGGGAGGCGAGGGAAGCGGGAAGAGCACCCTTCTGGACCGCCTGGCGGAATTCCTGGCTGGCGAGGGCTATGCGGTACTCATCACCCGGGAGCCCGGCGGTCCGCCCATCGCCGAGGCCATCCGCACGATCCTGCTCGACCCGTCGCACGCGGGGATGGATCCCCTGACCGAGCTCTTTCTCTACCTGGGGTCGCGGCGCCAGAACCTGCAGGAGCGAATCCAGCCGCACCTGGACGCGGGCGGCGTGGTGCTCTGCGACCGCTTCTCGGACGCCAGCGTCGCCTACCAGGGAGGCGGCCGCGGCCTGGGGCTCGAACGGGTGGAGCGGCTCAACACGGAGGCCATCGGAACCGCGCGGCCGGATCTGACATTCCTCCTGGACCTGGCGCCCGAGGCGGGACTGGCCCGCAAGCTGGGGACGGGGGCGGCGGCCACGCCGGGCGACCGCCTCGAGCGGGAGGCCCTGGACTTCCACCGGCGCGTGCGGGAGGCCTACCGGGAGTGGGCCGCGCGCCACCCGCAGCGCATCCGGATCCTGGACGCCGCCCGGCCGCCCGGCGAGGTGGCGGCAACGGCGCTGGCCGCCCTGCGCGAGGCCCTGGCGGCCCGCGCGGCGGACTGAGGCCGATTGCGCTATCGCGCCGGCGGCGCATTCCGCGGCAGCGCGGCTTGCCCCGCCGCCGCCCAGATGAGATCTTGAGGGGGACCGCCGCGCGCAGCGCCCGGACTCCTGCGCCACAGCCGAAGGAGACAGCGTGACCTTCCTGAAGAAGCGCCACCTCAGCATTCTGTTCATCGCCGTCGTCAGCATCCTCGTCGGGACCATGGCGACCAGTTCCGCGCGCTCCACGCGCAGCGAGATCCTCCGCGACCTGGAGAAGTTCAGCCGGGTCTACGAGAAGATCATGACCAGCTACGTGGACGAGGAGGACAGCGACGTCCTGATCAAGGCCGCCATCCAGGCCATGCTGGACGAGCTGGACCCCTTCAGCGCCTACATGGACGAGGACACGCTCGAGGACTTCCTCACGCGCACACGCGGGGAGTTCGGCGGCCTGGGCATCATCATCTCGGTGCGTGACGATTATCCGACGGTGGTCAGCCCCATCGAGGACACGCCGGCGGCGCGCCTGGGCATCCGCGGCGGCGACAAGATCGTGGAGATCGAGGGCGAGAGCACCCAGGGCTGGAACGTGGAGGACGCCGTGGACCACCTGCGCGGTCCCCGCGGCACGTCGGTGACCATCGGCATCCAGCGCTACGGCTCGGACGAGGTGATCCCCTTCACCATCGTGCGGGACATCATCGAGGTGAAGAGCGTGCCCTACTGGTTCACGATGGGGGACAACATCGGCTACATCCGCTGCACCAACTTCGGCGAGAAGACGGCCGAGGAGATGGCGGCCGCCCTGGATTCCCTGGAAGCGCAGGGCATGCAGGGGCTGATCCTGGACCTGCGCAACAACCCGGGCGGGCTGCTCGACGCCGCGCGCGACGTCAGCGACCTCTTCCTCGATCCAGGGCAGATCATCGTCAGCACGCGCGGGCGCGACGGCGTGCGCTTGAACGAGATCTTCGCCCTGAGCCGCCGCAACCACGCGCGCGACTACCCCGTCGTGGTCATGATCAACGAGTACTCGGCCAGCGCCAGCGAGATCGTGGCCGGCGCCATCCAGGACTGGGACGCCGGCATCGTCGTCGGCCGCAACTCCTACGGCAAGGGCAGCGTGCAGAGCCTCTACCCGGTGGGCGAGACCGAGGCCCTCAAGCTGACCACGGCCAAGTACTACACGCCCAGCGGGCGCTGCATCCACAAGGACGAGAACGACCACCGCCTCGACGAGGACGCGGCCGTCGACGGGCTCGCGGAGGATCCCGGCCCCGTGCCCGAGCCCCCGGAAGACCTGCCGGTCTACCAGACGCTGAACCGGCATCGGCCGGTGCTCGGCGGCGGCGGCATCATGCCGGACATTGTCATGGAAGCCGACTCGATCAGCGATGCGGCCCTTGATCTGGAGCGGCGCTCTGCTTTCTTTAGCTTCGCCACGAGACTCAACGCGGAGCGGGAGCCCGGCCTGGATTTCACGGTGGACGACGGTGTCCTCGCCGACTTCCGGGCCTACCTCGCCGAGGAGCAGATCGAATTCAGCGACGAGGACTTCGCGGCCAACGAGGATTACATCCGCCTGGCCATCCGCCGCGACGCCTTCTACGAGCGTTTCGGCGCCCGGGAAGCCTTCCGGACCACGATGGCCAGGGACCGCGTGCTGCAGGAGACGCTCAAGCTCCTGAGGGGCTCCACCTCCCTGGATTCGCTCTTCGTGCGCGTGGAGAGCCTGAACGAGTAGCGCCCCGCCGTCCCGGCCGGTGGCGCGGGACAGCGAGGTCATGTACAAGGCGACACTCATCGTCGAGGCCGATACGGGCGTGCTCGCGATGCCCGAGGACGCCCACCCCGCCAGCCACCTGGCCATGCGCGCCTGGCGGCGCTGGCGGGAGCGGGGCAGTTCCTCCGCTGCCATCGAGAACCTCGACCTGGACGTGGTGGACGACTATGTCCGCCAGCAGTCGCTGGACCCCTACTTCCTCGACTTCCTCGACTTCGTCTACGAGCAGAGGATCCTCTTCGGCGTCGTGAGCCAGCGCCTGGACCGCATCATCGAGCTGATCCTGCGCCGCAACGGCGTCGAGCGCGTGTCCGTCTTCGCCAACCGCCTCGAGGTGGAGCCCTTCACTCTCCGCCTCGGCTTCCCCTACTTCAACATCCTGGGCTGCGACCTCTGCCCGAGCTGCACCTTGCACCACCTGCGGCGCTTCCGCCGCCCCGGCGTGCCCCTGATCTTCGTGGCGGAAAAGGCGGCGGACGTCTGCCCCGCACGCGAAGCGGATCTGATCTTCGCCCGCGGCGCGCTGCTGGAGGCCTGCCGCGCCGAGGGGCTGGTCTGCGAGCCCTTCGGCTCCCTGCGCGACGTGGAGCGGATCCTGACGCGGCTGATCATGAAGGACGAGCTGGCGGGTCTGCCCCGGCGCGATCCCGGCGCGCCCGACCCGCCCCGCGGGGGCGGCTGCAGCGGCTACCATCGGGAGGGCGGCGGCGACGATCCGCCGGCCGGCGGCGGGCCTAGTCCGCGATGTGACGCGGCAGGTGCGCGCCCAGGCGCGAGAGGATCTCGTAATTTATGGTGCCCGCCAGCCCCGCCAGCAGCTCGGCGCTGACCTCCTCCTCGCCCTGGCTCCCGAGCAGCACGGCCTCGTCGCCGCGCGCCGTCTCGGGCAGGTGGCCCAGGTCCACCAGCGTCAGGTTCATCATCACGCGCCCGCGCACGGGCGCGCGGCGTCCCCGCACCAGCACATGGGCGCCGCTCAGGCTCCGGTCGTAGCCGTCGTAGTAGCCCACCGGCAGGACGCCCAGGCGGGTGTCCGTCTCGGCCTTCCAGGTGCAGCCGTAGCCCACGAAGCTGCCGGCCGGCACGTGCTTCACCTGGATCAGCCGCGCCTTCCACGTGAGCACCGGCCGCAGGTCGAGGCGGCCTCTGCCCGTGGCCTGGGCGCTGATGCGCGTCTCCTGGGAGGGCCAGTGGCCATAGAGGCTGATGCCCACGCGCACGAGGTCGTGGTAGGTCTCGGGGAAGAGGATGGCCGCCGCCGAGCAGGAGGCATGAACGAGGCCGGGCTCGACGCCCAGGGCGGCGAGGCGCTCGCGCGCCGCCGCGAAGCGGCGCATCTGCTCGCGGGCGTAGTCGTGGCGCGTGGTGTCCTCGATGTTGGCGAAGTGGGTGTGGACGCCCTCGACGCGCAGGTGGGAGCGCGAGCGCAGGGCCGCGGCGAGGTCCGGCAGCTCGGAGTCCAGGAAGCCCTGGCGCTGCACGCCGGTCTCGATCTTCAGGTGGATCGGCACCGGCCGGCCGGCGCGCGCGCCCGCGGCCTCCAGCTCGTCCAGGGCCTCCGGCTCGAAGACCGTGAAGCGCCCGCCGGCGGCCAGCACGGCCTCGGCCTGCTCGCCGGGCACGGCGGACAGCAGCAGCAGGCGCGGGTCCGCCATGCGCCGCAGCTCCGGCACCGCCGCCAGGCGCAGGGCCTCCTCGGCGGAATGGAGGCCGAACCAGCGGCAACCGGCCGCGGCGAGGACGGCGCCCACCTCCTCCAGGCCGTGCCCGTAGGCATTGGCCTTGAGCACGGGCATCAGCTCGCGGCCCGGGCCGATCTGGGCGCGGAAGAGCTCGAGGTTGTGCAACAGGTGCGAGCGCGAGATCTCCAGCCAGCTCAGCGTGTGCATGGGTCTCCTTCGGGCGGGGCGGGACCGGACCGGCGCGCCGGCTTGCGTCCCTCCGGGCGGGCGATTATAGTTTTCGAACCCGCGACGGGACAAAGGCTTTCTGACCCCCACGCCGCTCCACCCATGAACCAGGCAGAGGACAAACAGCGCCGCGTCGAAGCCCTGCGCGCCCTGGCGCGAGAGGGCGGCGCCGCGCTGGCGCCCATGGCCGGCTGGACAGACCGCGCCTTTCGCCGCGTCTGCCGCCGCCTGGGCGCCCGCTTCGTCGTCACGGAGCTGCTCTCCAGCGAGGGCCTGCGCCGCGGGGGCGAGAGGACGGCGCGCCTGGCGCGCTTCGACGAGGACGAGCGGCCCGTCGGCATCCAGCTCTTCGGCCACGATCCCGAATCCATGGCCGACGGAGCGCGCCTGGCGGCGCGCCTGGCGCCCGACTTCATCGACATCAACTTCGGCTGCCCCGCGCGCAAGGTGACCCGCCGCGGCGGCGGCGTGGCCTGCATGCGCGAGCCCGGCCTCATGGACGAGATCATGCGCGCCGTCGACGAGGCCGTGGCCCTGCCCGTGACGGTGAAGATCCGCGCCGGCTGGGACGCCGACCACCGCAACGCCCCCGAGGCGGCCCGCCTGGCCGAGGCGGCGGGCCTGGCCCTGGTGACCGTGCACGGCCGCACGCGCAGGCAGGGCTTTACCGGCCGCGCCGATACCGGCATCATACGGGAGACGCGCGAGGCGGTGGCCATTCCCGTCATCGGCAACGGCGACGTGACCGACGCGGCCAGCTACCGGCGCTTGATGGCCGAGACCGGCGTGGCCATGGTGCTCGTGGGGCGCGCGGCCACGGGCAATCCCTGGGTCTTCGCCGAGATCGAGGCCGCGCGGCGCGGCGAGGCCTGGCGGCCGCCGGCGCTGGCCGAGCGGGTGGAGCTGCTCCTGGCCAACCTGGCCGAGCGCATCGAGGATTACGGCGAGCGGCGGGGCGTCGTCTCCTTCCGCAAGCAGATGGGCGCCACCATCCGGGGCCTGCCCGGGGCGGTGGGCCTGCGCCGCGCGCTGTTCGTCCTGGAGACGCGCGCGGAGGTGGAGGCGGCCCTGCGCGACTACGTCCACCGCGTCGGCGGCGATGCCGACTGAACGCCAATCGGGAGGAACCCTTGGACACCAAGCGCATCCGCACACTGCTCGAAGCCCTGGCCGCCGGCCGCGCCGGCGTCGACGCCACCCTGGACGAGCTGGCCGGCCTCGGCGTCCGGTCCCTGCACAACGCCGCCCTGGACGGCCACCGCGAGCTGCGCACCGGCTTCCCCGAGGTGATCCTCTGCGAGAGCAAGACGCCGGCGGAGGTGGCCGACATCGTCGCCGCCCTGGACGAGGCCGGCAGCCGCATCCTCGCCACGCGGGCGCGGCCCGAGCACTTCGAGGCGGCCGCCGCGCGGGTGGGCGGCCTCGACTGGCGCGAGCGCGCACAGCTCTTCGTCAAGCGCCGCCCGCCGCGGGACGACTGCCGCGGCCGGGTTCTCGTCGTCAGCGCCGGCACCAGCGACGCGCCCGTCGCCGAGGAGGCGGCCTGGACGGCGCGCATGATGGGCGCGCACGTGGAGACCCTCTACGACGTGGGCGTGGCCGGCATCCACCGGCTCACGGCCCACGCGAAGCTGCTGGCCTGGCCCGACGCCATCGTCGTCGCGGCCGGGATGGAGGGGGCTCTGCCCAGCGTCGTCGGCGGCCTCGTGGGCTGCCCGGTGATCGGCGTGCCCACCAGCGTCGGCTACGGCAGCTCCTTCGGCGGACTGTCGGCCCTGCTGGGGATGCTCAACAGCTGCGCGGCGGGGCTCACGGTCGTCAACATCGACAACGGCTTCGGCGCCGGCCTGGCCGCCGCGCGCATCGCGCGGCGCCTGGGCGAGGCCGAGGCGGGACGCCCGGACGCGCCGGCCGGCGCGGCGGCGCCCGGCGCCGGCGGCGAGGGGGAGGAAGGCTGATGCCGCTCTTCGCGGACGCGCGCACGCTGCTGCTGGTGGACGCTCCCGCCGGCATCGCCGGCGACATGTTCCTGGCCGCCCTGGCCGACCTGGGCTTCGATCTCGACGAGCTGGCCGGCGCCTTCGCGGCGGCCGGCGTCGAGGGCCTGCGCCTGGGCAGCGAGGAGGCGCAGGCGCGGGGCCTGCGCGGGCGGCGCCTCCTCGTGGACGCCCCCGGTGGGCAGCCCGCCCGCCGCCTCGCCGACTGCCTGGACCTCGTCGCGCGCCTCGGCCTGCCGGCGCCGGCGGCCGACCTGGCCGGCCGCCTCTTCCGGCGCCTGGCCGCGGTGGAGGCGCGCGCCCACGGCACGGACGTCGAGTCGGTGCACTTCCACGAGGTGGGGGCCCTCGACTCCCTGGTGGACATCGTCGGGGCCGCCCTCGGCCTCTACCGGCTCGGCGTGGGGGCCGTCTACGTGCGCGACCTCGCCGTCGGCCGCGGCACGACGTCCATGGCCCACGGCTCGCTGCCCCTGCCGGCGCCGGCCACACTGGCCCTGCTCGAGGGGCTGCCGGTGCGCGAGAGCGGCCTGGACAGCGAGCTGGTGACGCCCACGGGCGCGCTGATCCTCGCCGAGACGGCGCGGCCGGCGCCCGCCGGCCTGGCCTGGCGGCCCCTGCGCACGGGCTACGGCGCGGGCACGCGCACCCTGCCGGACCGTCCCAACCTGCTGCGCCTCACCCTGGCCGAGCCGCTGCCGGTGCCGGCGCCGCCCGACGGCGCGCCCGCGCCCGGCGGGGGCCCGGCGGCCCCGCGCCACGCACTGATCTCGGTGCTGCGCTGCACGGTGGACGACATGAATCCCGAGCGCTGCGGCTACCTCATGGAGCGCCTCTTCGACGCCGGCGCGCGCGACGTGCGCTACCGCCCCCTGCAGATGAAGAAGAACCGCCCCGGCCTCGAGATCGAGGTGCTGGCCTACGAGGAGGAGGCGCTGGCCCTGACGGAGCTGCTCTTCGCCGAGACCAGCACCCTCGGCCTGCGCGTGGCCCGCGAGGAGCGGCTGGAGCTGCAGCGGGAGCGGGCCGAGGTGGCGACGCCCTACGGCGTCGTGGCGGTCAAGGTGGCGCTGCTGCCCGGCGGCCGCCGCCGCGCCGCGCCCGAGTACGAGGACTGCGCGCGCCTCGCCAGGGAGCATGGCATCCCCCTGGCCGAGGTGGAAGAGGCCGCCCGGGCCGCCTGGCGGGAGCGGGAGGCCGCGCGGTGAGGCGGCGTCTCCTCGGCGCGGGCCTCGCGGCCCTGCTCCTGGCCGCGGCCTGCGCGCCCAAGGGTCCGCCGGAGGGGAATCCCTTCGCCCTGCCCGGCGAGGCGACCGCGACTGGCGAGCCCGGCCTGCGCCACGTGGTCGCGGCGGGCGAGACCTGGGCCAGCCTGGCCGAGGACTACTACGGCGATCCCCGCCGCGGTGGGAGCCTGCGGCGGGCCAACGGCGACCCGGCCGAGGCCTTGTCGCCCGGCGACGAGGTCTTCGTCCCCATGAGCCGGCGGCAGCGCGCCGCCTTCGAGCGCCGCGCCGAGGCGCGGGCGCCCTACAACCGCGGCCTGGAACTGGCCCGCCGCGGCGACTATCCCGACGCGATCCTGGCCTTCGAGGAGGCCCTGCGCATCGACCCCGAGCTGGCCGCGGCGCTCTACAACCTGGGTCTCGTCTACCAGCGCACG
The DNA here is from genome assembly GCA_016933175.1 of Candidatus Krumholzibacteriota bacterium. Classification (GTDB taxonomy): domain Bacteria; phylum Krumholzibacteriota; class Krumholzibacteriia; order JACNKJ01; family JACNKJ01; genus JAFGBK01. The sequence continues at coordinate 34,723 of JAFGBK010000077.1, forward strand.
GAGCGGTTGCCGCTGGCGGTGCAGTTCCTGGACCGGGCCGCGCGGATGCAGCCCTACCGCGCCGGCTACCATTACGCCCTTGGCGCGGCCCTGGCCGGGCTGGACCGTCCGCGCATGGCCGAGCGCGCCTTCCACCGGGCCCTGGACCAGGATCCGCGGCACCTGCCCTCCCTCTACGCCCTCGCCAGCTCCCTGGAGGCCCGCGGCCGTCATGACGAGGCGCGCCGCCACTGGCTGCGCTACCTGGAGCTGGATCCCGACAGCGTCTGGGGCCGCGAGGCGCGTGAGCGCCTCGCGGACGCGGACCCGTGAGCGGGGCCGACTCCGGTGCGTCGCCGGACGCCGCCGGGCGGGTGCTCGTCGCCGCGCGCGACCTGACCGTCGTACGCGGCGGCCGGCGCATCCTCGACGGCGTCTCGCTGACGCTGCGCGCGGGCGAGCGCTGGGTGCTCCGCGGCGACAACGGGGCCGGCAAGACCACCCTGGCCCGGGTCCTGGCGGGCCTGCTGGCGCCCGACGCCGGCGCCGTGGAATGGGATCCGTCGCTGGCGCCGCCCCTGCCCCTGCTCTTCCAGGACGCCGACAGCATGATCGCCGCGGCCACGGTGCGCGACGAGGTGGCCCTGGGCGCCCGCGCGCCGGGCATGCCCCCGCCCCGGCGCGGCGGCGCCGATCCGGCCGGCGAGCGCGTCGCGGCGACACTGAGCGCCTTCGGCCTCGATGGCATGGCGCGGCGCAACCCGCGGGCCCTCTCGGTGGGCGAGAAGCGCCGCCTGAACCTGGCCAGCCTCGCCGTGCTGGACAGCCCCGTGCTCATCCTGGACGAGCCGGAGCTGCACCTGGACGACGACGCCTGGCGGGAATGGACCCGCCGCCTGGACGCCTGGATCGCCGCGGGGGACCGGCTGGTGGTGGAGATCACGCGCGACGATGCGCGCCGGGCGGAGGCCACGGGCGTGCTGGTCATGGCCGATGGGCGCCTGCTCCGGCCGGGATCGCCCGGCGTCACAGCCGACGGGATGCCGGGTGCGGGCGCCGCGGCCGACGGGATGGCGGGCGCCGCGGCCCCGATGCCTGCGCCGGCGGACGCCGGCGTCGCGGCGGCGCCGCCCCCGCCGCGGCCGCCCGGCGGCGCGCCCCTCCTTCGCGCCTCGGCGCTGCGCCTGGACCGCCCGGGGGGCGGCCCGCCTGTCCTGGACGGCGTGGACCTGTCCCTGGACGCCGGCGAGCGGGTGCTCCTCCTGGGCGGAAACGGCAGCGGAAAGACATCGCTTCTGCTACTCTTGTCCGGGCTGGCCGACCCCGACGGCGGCCGCCTGGAGCTGCGCGGGGACCTGCGCCCCGGCCTGGCCTTCCAGGAGCCCGAGCGGGGCTGCTTCGCCGAGACCGTGGCCGAGGAGCTGGAGTTCGGCCCGCGGCGGCGGGGCGTGCCGGCGGCGGAGCGCGCGCGGCGCGTGGACGCCGCCCTGGCGGCCCTGGGCCTGGCGCCGGCTGACTTCAGGGAGCGCGATCCCTTCACCCTCTCGGCGGGTGAGCTGCGGCGCGTGGCCCTGGCCGCCGTCCTGACCCTGGAGCCGGCGCTGCTCCTGCTGGACGAGCCGGCGGCCGCCCTGGACCCGGCCGGACGCCGGGATCTGGCGCGCGCCCTGGCCGCCCGCGAGGGCGCCCTGGTCTGGGCCGACTGCCGGCCCATGCCTGGCGCCGGGCGCCTGTTCCATCGGGTCCTGCACCTGGCGGGCGGGCGGCTGCGGGAGGCGGCGCCTTGAACGCCGGCCGGCGCGGCGAGAACCCGAGGAGGCGGATGAGCCCGAGATCCTTCAAGGCGGGAAACTACCTGCGCTTCCTCTGGCGCCACTACCAGGGGGATCACTGCGGCCAGGCCGCGGCCAGCCTCGCCTTCCAGACCCTGCTCAGCCTCGTGCCCCTGGTGGCCCTCCTGGCCTGGCTGACGCGACCCTTCCACGCGTCCCTGGCGGAGGCCATGCGGCCCCTGCTCCACTACTTCTCACCCAGCCCGGACCTGCTCGAGGTGGTCCAGACCAACATCACGCGCTACGCGGCCAACGCCGGCAAGATGGGCGTGTTGGGCCTGGGCTTCTTCCTCTTCGTGGCCTGGGGCATCCTGCAGAACGTCGAGTCGGTGCTCAACGACGTCTGGGGCGTGCGGGAGAAGCACGGTCGGGTCCACCGGTTGGCGCGCTTCTGGGTGGCCGTCTTCCTGGCGCCGTTGCTCTTCCTGGCCGGCGCGGCCCTCAACCACGGCCTGGAGCAGCAGCTCATCCTGCGCGGGCTCATGGAGCGGCCCTTCTTCGCCTGGCTGCTGGCCGACCTGCTGCCCTTCCTGCTGCTGGTGGCCTCCCTCTTCCTGGCCTACTGGCGCCTGCCCCACGTGCGCGTCAGCCTGCGCGCGGCCCTGGGCGGCGCCCTGGTGGCGAGTTTCCTCTACGTCCTCGTGCGCTGGCTCTTCGGGCTCTACGTGGGCAACTTCGCCACCTACGATCGCATCTACGGACTGCTCTGGGTGATTCCGGCCTTCATGGTCTGGCTCTTCGGTGTCTGGAGCGTGCTGCTCGTGGGAGCCGAGGTCGCCTGGAGCATGGACCATCCCTGGAACGAGGAGCGTCGCTCCTGAGTCCGGTTCAGTTCACCCCGCGGCGACGGGTCCCTGGCGCCGCGGGCGGGCGGTGGCGCGGCCGCCCGCGCTTGTGCTAGTCTGGGCCCGCCGAGCCCCGCATGTCCCCACGAAGCAGGAAGGACGCAGAGCCCATGGAACAGGTGATCGCCCGCATTCGCGAGGCGCGGCAGCAGCACCAGGACCAGATGCTGGAGCTGCTGCGCATTCCCAGCATCAGCAGCGACCCCGCCCGCAAGCGGGACATGGAGGCGGCCGCGCGCTGGGTCCTGAACAAGATGCAGGCCGTGGGCATCCGCAGCGAGATCGTCACGACGCCCGGCCACGACATCGTTTACGGCGAGGTACCCGGCCCCGCGGGGGCGCCCACCATCCTGGTCTACGGCCACTACGACGTGCAGCCCGTGGACCCCCTGGACCTGTGGGACACGCCGCCCTTCGAGCCCGTCATCCGCGACGGGGCCGTCTACGCCCGCGGCAGCTCGGACGACAAGGGCCAGCTCCTGGTGCATCTGCTCGCCGCCGAGGCCGTCCTGGCCCTGCACGGCGAGCTGCCCGTGACGCTCAAGTTCTGCATCGAGGGCGAGGAGGAGGTGGGCAGCCCCAGCCTCACGCCCTTCGTGGCCGACAACCGCGACAAGCTGGCCTGCGACGCCGTGGTGATCAGCGACGGCTCATTCTTCGCGCGTGGCGTGCCCAGCCTCGTCTACGGCCTGCGCGGCCTGGCCTACGTGGAGGTCCTCGTGCGCGGACCCAACCGCGACCTGCACAGCGGCAGCTTCGGCGGCGCGGTCACCAATCCCGCCGACGCCCTGGCCGGCTTGATCGCGGCCTTGCACGACGGGGACCGCCGCGTTACCATCCCCGGCTTCTACGATCGGGTGCGCGAGGCGAGCGCGGTCGAGCGCGAGGGCTTCGCCAGCCTGCCCCGCGACGACCAGGGCTACATGGAAGAGCTGGAGGTGGACGGCCTCCAGGGCGAGGCGGGCTTCACGACCCTCGAGCGACTCTGGATCCGCCCGACCCTCGAGGTCAACGGCCTGTGGGGCGGCTTCCAGGGCGAGGGCGCCAAGACCGTGCTGCCGGCCGAGGCCGGCGCCAAGCTGAGCATGCGCCTGGTGCCCGATCAGGATCCCGACGAGGTGGCCGACGCCCTGGAGAAGCACCTCGCGGCCCTGGCGCCGCCCGGGGTGGAGCTGGAGTTCATCCGCCACCACGGCGGGCGGCCCTTCCTGGCCGAGCCCGGCAGCCCCTACGTGGAGGCCGGCGCCCGGGCGCTGGAGATGGCCTTCGGCAAGAAGCCCGTGCTGACGCGCGAGGGCGGCTCCATTCCCGTCGTCGAGACCTTCCGCGCCGAGCTGGGGGCGCCGACGGTGCTGATGGGCCTGGGCCTGCCCGATGACGCGCCCCACTCGCCCAACGAGAAGATGGACCTGGACCAGTTCCACCGCGGCGTGGAGGCCGCGGCGCACTTTCTCTACCTGGCCCGCAAGGCCGGTGCCTGAAACCCCGACGGAGGATTCACGATGCTGAACTTCGACCTCGACGATCAGCAGAAGATGCTGCGCGACATGATCCGCGACTTCGCCGAGAAGGAGGTTGAACCCATCGCGGCGGAGATCGACGAGACCATGGAGTTCCCCGAGAAGAACATCAAGAAGCTGGCGCAACTGGGCATCCTGGGCATGACCGTGCCGCCCGAGTACGGCGGGCAGGGCATGGACGCGCTCAGCTACATCATCGTCGTCGAGGAGCTGAGCCGCGTCTGCGGCAGCACGGGCCTGACCGTGGCGGCCGCCATCAGCCTGGGCGTCACGCCCATCCTGCTGAACGGGACCGAGGCGCAGAAGAAGAAGTGGCTGCCGGGCCTGGCGTCGGGCGAGTACATGGGCTCGTTCGGGCTGACCGAGCCGGGCGCGGGCTCCGATTCGGGGGGGACGCGCACGACGGCCGTCCGCGACGGCGACGAGTGGGTCATCAACGGCACCAAGCAGTTCATCACCAACGCCGCGCACGCGGGGATCATCACCATCACGGCCAAGACCGATCCCGAGGCCAAGCGCAGCCACGGCATCAGCGCCATCGTCGTGCCCACCGACGCGCCGGGCTTCAAGCTGGGCACCAAGGAGAACAAGCTGGGGGTGCGGGCCAGCGAGACCTGGGAGCTGATCTTCGAGGACTGCCGCGTGCCGGCCGAGAACCTGCTGGGCGAGCTCAACACGGGCTTCGGGACCTTCATGCGCACCCTGGAGGGCGGGCGCATCTCCATCGGCGCCATGGCTCTCGGCATCGCCCAGGGCGCCCTGGACAAGACCGTGCCCTACGCGCTGGAGCGCGAGCAGTTCGGCCGGCCCATCGCGAAGTTCCAGGCCATCAGCAACATGATCGCCGACATGGCCACCGAGATCGAGGCCGCGCGGCACATGGTCTACCACGCGGCGCGCCTGCAGGACGCCGGGCGGCCCTTCGGCAAGGAGGCCGCCATGGCCAAGCTCTTCGCCAGCGAGGTGGCCATGCGGGCGACCAACATGGGCCTGCAGATCCACGGCGGCTACGGCTACACGCAGGAGTACCCGCTGGAGCGCTACTTCCGCGACGCCAAGCTGACGACCATCGGCGAGGGCACCAGCGAGGTTCAGCGCATCGTCATCGCGCGGCGCGTGCTGGAGGCCTACGGCGGCGCGGCGCGCTAGGCGCGCGTTCGGTTGGACTCGGGACCCGCGGGGCCCCATCTTTCACGCGTGGCGACGGCGCGGCGCCGCGGGCACGGCCCGGATGAAGACGACCGGGCGCGGCTTGCCGGCCATCGGCGTCGCCCTGACGAAGGGCGCGGGGACCTGAGATTCCCCAAAGCAGCCGAAGCGTCAAGGATCCGGCCCGGTCGCCGAGACGACCGGGCCTTTTTCCGGCCCGTTCCGGCCGGCGGCGCGTAAACGCCGCGGCCCCCTCGCTCGTCTGACAGGGCGACACGAGGAGAGCGACGGTGAACGAACACAGCGAGCATCGGCAAGACCTCGAGCTGGCCCGGCGGGCTCTCCAAGGCGAACGAGACGCCTGGCGCCGGCTCTACGAGGAGAGCTGCCAACCGCTCTTCAACCTGCTCTGCTACCAGACGGGCGACCGCGAGACGGCCAAGGACCTGCTGCAGGAGACCTACCTGACGGCCCTGCGCCGCCTGGATTCCTACCGCGGCGACGGCCCCCTGCAGGGCTGGCTGCGGGCCATCGCCCTGCGCAAGAGCCTGGACTGGCGGCGCGGGTGGGCGCGGAAGCTGAGGCGGCTGGATCCCCTGACCGAGTCGGGCGCCGTGGCGCCGGCCGCGCCGGAGCCCCGCCTGGCGGGCGAGACGGCGGCCATCCAGGCGGCCCTGGACGGCCTCCCGCCCCGGCAGCGGGCCGTCCTGCTGCTCCGCGAGCTGGAGGAGCTCTCCTTTCGCGAGATCGCCGACACGCTCGGCTGCCGCGAACCGACGGCGCGCGTGCACTACCACCGCGCGCGCGAGCGGATGCGGCGGCGGCTGGGCGAGAGCGGCGCCGGTTCCCTCGCTGACGAGCCGGGAGGGCTGAGGCCATGAAGCAGCAATTCGACAGGAACAGGCATCGTCTCACGGAGACCGAGCGGGAATCGATCTGGCGGGCCATCGACGAGGCGCGCGAGCGGCCGCGGCGGCGCGCCTTCCCGCGGCCCGCCTGGGGCATCGCCCTGGCGGCGGCCCTGAGCGCCGTCGTCGCCGTCGGCATCTGGCAGCGCGGCGGTCCGGAGGACCCCCGCCGCCTCGTGGCGCCTGCCGTAGAAGAAGCGCTCGTCGACGAGGAGGCGCTCGTCACCGAACAGGTGCTCGTCGCCGAGGAGGCGCCGGCCGGCGCGGCATCCGGAATCGAGGCCGCCGTGGATCGAGCCGATGACGCCGCGGCGCCAACCGACGACGAGAAGAAGCACGCGGCCGCGGACCCGGCGGCGCCGGAAGAGACCCCCACCGTCGCCTCTTCGGATGCGGCACGCCGGGCCCCCGCGGCCGCCGTGCGCGCGCGCGAGGTGGCTAACGTGGCTGAAACGGCGGACGAGACCGCGCCGACGCTGGACGCCGTGGGCAAGCACTCGGCGGCGCCTCCGGCCGGCGAGGCGGCCAAGGGCACGATGACCTTCGAGGTGAGTCGCACGCTGGGTGCCCCGGCCGGCCACGGCTGCATCACGGGACAGGTGACGGACGCCGAGACCGGCGAACCGCTGTCCTTCGCCATCGTCGTCGTCGAGGGGACGAGCTGGGGCGCCATGAGCCTGCAGGACGGCAGCTTCACGATCTGCCTGCCGCCGGGCGCCTACACGCTGCGCGCGACCTACATGGGCTACGAGGCGGTCGCGGTCGCCGGCTTGGTCGAAAAGCCCGGCGCGACGGTGGTCCTGGACTTCGCC
>JAFGBK010000078.1 GCA_016933175.1 Candidatus Krumholzibacteriota bacterium
CGCGGCGTCAGGATGACGATGATGGCGTCCACGCCCGCGTCGGCCTGGGCGGCGTCCACGGCCAGGGCGTAGCGCTCGGGATCCGCGTCGCCCAGGACGTTGATGGGATGGCTGGCGCCGGCCGCGGCGGGCGGGCGCTCCTCGCGGCTGGCGGCGGTGGCGCGGCTCAGCGGTGCCACCTGCAAGCCGGCGTGCTCCACGGCGTCGGCGGCCATGATGCCGGGCCCGCCGGCGTTGGTGATGACGGCCACCCGCCGACCGCCGGGCAGGGGCTGCATGGCCAGGGCCGTGGCGATGTCGAGGAGTTCTTCGAAGCCCTCGGCCCGGATGACGCCCGAGCGCTTGAAGGCGGCGCCGTAGGCGATCTCCTCGTCCCCGCCGAGCGCGCCCGTGTGCGAGCTGGCGACTCGCACGCCGGCGGTGGTTGTCGTGCCCACCTTGAGGATGACCACGGGCTTGCGCGAGGCGGCCGCCTCGGCCGTCTTCATGAACTCGTCGCCGGAGCTGAGGCTCTCCAGGTAGCCGACGACGACGTGCGTGGCCTCATCCTCGGCCAGGGCCGTGAGCAGGTCGTTCTCGTCGAGGTCGGCCTTGTTGCCCATGCTGAAGAGCTTGGCCAGGCCCAGGTGCCGGCTCGCCGCCCAGTCCAGGATGGCGGCGCAGAGGGCGCCCGACTGGGAGATGACCGACACGCAGCCCTCGCGCACCGAGTGCTCGGCGAACGTGGCGTTCAACCGGTGCTGGGTGTTGATGAGCCCGAGGCAGTTGGGGCCCAGCAGGCGCACGCCCCGCGCGTGGCAGAGTCGCGTGATGTCGCGTTCGAGCTCGGCGCCCTTCGCGTCGGCCTCCTTGAAACCGGAGCTGACGATCACGAGGGAGCGCACTCCGGCCCGGACCGCGCTCTCGACGACGGGCTTGACCGCGTCGCGAGGCACGGCGACCACGGCCAGGTCCACCGGCTCGCCCAGCGCCGCCAGGTCGGGGACGCAGGGCAGGCCGAGGATCTCCTGCGCCTCGGGATTCACGGGCACCAGCCGGCCCGCGAAGCCGCCCGCCTGGAGGTTGGCCAGGAGGGCGTGGCCGACCTTGCCGGGATCGCGGGAGGCGCCGATGACCGCGACGGTCGCGGGGCGGAGCAAAGGCTCGAGCATCGCCGGATTCCTCCCTGGGGCGCGGCGCGCCGCGCGGGCGGTCGCTCCGCCCGCTTGCGGCGCTAGCGGTAGGTCTGCAGAGCCTGCACGTAGAGGGCCCGCTCGTAGGCCGCCGGCTCGGCGACGGCCGCCTGGCTCAGCCTGCCGCGAACCTGATCGATGCCGGTGAAGTCGCGCTGGGCGAGCCAGGTCTCCATCTCCTGCAGCATCTCGCCGACGACCGCCGGCCCGCGCGCCAGCAACACCGACGCCACCTGGGCGGCGCGGGCGCCGACCAGGATCACCTTGAGGGCGTCCAGCCCGTTGTGGATGCCGCCGCTGGCCGCCAGGTCGGCCTGGAGCCCGCCCGAGAGGATGGCGATCCAGCGCAGGGGCAGGCGCAGGGCCATGGGCGTGCTGAGCAGCATGTTGGGCTTGACCGCCATGTCCTCCATGTCGATGTCGGGCTGGTAGAAGCGGTTGAAGAGGGTCAGGCCGTCGGCGCCGACCTGGTCCAGGCGGTGGGCCATCTCGGACATCGCGCTGAAGAAGGGCCCCAGCTTGATGGCCACGGGCACGCTGACGCTGCGCTTCACCTCGGCCAGGACGTCCACGTAGATCTGCTCGACCTCGCGTCCGCCCAGTCCCGGGTCGGTGGGGATGAAGTAGACGTTCAGCTCGACGGCGTCGGCGCCGGCCTCCTCCATCCTCCGCGCGTAGCCCGTCCAGCCGCCCGCGCTGACGCCGTTGAGGCTGGCGATGACGGGGATGGCCAGGGCCTCCTTCATGGCCCGGAGCTTCTCCAGGTAGTCGTCGACCCCGAGGCGGTACTCCGCCTGGGCGGGGAAGTAGCTCAGGGCCTCGGCGAAGCTCTCGGTCCCCTGTGTCAGGTAGTGGTCCAGCTCCTCGGCCTCGGCAATGATCTGCTCCTCGAAGAGCGAGGGGAGGACGATGGCGGCGGCGCCCGCGTCCTCGAGGCGCCGGACCGAGTCCAGGTCGCCCGTCAGCGGCGAGGCCGACGGGATGATCGGGTTCTTCAGCTCGAGACCCAGGTAGTGGGTCTTCAGGTCAACGCTCATCAGCAATCTCCCCGGTGGCGGGGGCCGCGGCCGCCCCCGGTCCCGGCCGGTCTAGGCGTCGCCCTCCTCGGCGCCGTCGCCGTAGCGGATTCCGGCCAGCTGCTCGTAGAGGCGCCAGCGCGCCGTGGCCGCCGCCTGGGCCTGCTTGGCCAGGCTCGCCGCGCGCTCCGGCTTGGTCTTTCTCAGCATGGTGAAGCGGGTCTCGGCGCCGATGTAGTCCGCGATGTCGAGGCTGGGCGCCTTGGAATCGAGCTGCAGCGGGTTCTCGCCCCGCTCCGTGCGGTCGGGGTCGAAGCGGTAGAGCGGCCAGTGCCCGCTCAGCACCGCGCGCTTCTGGTTGTCCACGCCCTTGCCCATGTCGATGCCGTGGGCGATGCAGTGGCTGTAGGCGATGATGAGCGAGGGCCCGGCGTAGGACTCGGCCTCGACGAAGGCCTTCACCGTCTGGGCGTCGTTGGCGCCCATGGCCACCTGGGCCACGTAGACGTTGCCGTAGCTCATGGCCATCATGCCCAGGTCCTTCTTGCCCCGGGGCTTGCCGCTGGCCGCGAACTTCGCCACGGCGCCCAGGGGCGTCGCCTTGGACATCTGGCCGCCCGTGTTGGAGTAGACCTCCGTGTCCAGCACGAGGACGTTGACGTCGCGGCCCGATGCCAGCACGTGGTCGAGGCCGCCGAAGCCGATGTCGTAGGCCCAGCCGTCGCCGCCCACGATCCACACGCTCTTGTGGACCAGCATGTCGGCGATCTCCGCCAGGCGCGCGGCGTCGGGATCGTCCAGGCCCGCCAGCTTCTCCTTCAGCGCGGCCACGCGCGCGCGCTGCTCGGCGACGGCGGTCTCGTCCTTGCCGCCCTGGGCCGCGAGGATGCCGTCGGCCAGCTCCCGGCCCACGCGCGGCGCCAGCTTCGCCAGCAGCTCGGCGGCGTACTCCCGCTGCTTGTCGATGCTCAGGCGGAAGCCGAAGCCGAACTCGGCGTTGTCCTCGAAGAGGCTGTTGGACCAGGCGGGCCCGCGGCCGGCGGCGTCCTTCGCCCACGGCGTGGTCGGCAGGTTGCCGCCGTAGATGGAGGAGCAGCCCGTGGCGTTGGAGATCACCGCCCGGTCGCCGAAGAGCTGGCTGAGCAGCTTGACGTAGGGCGTCTCGCCGCAGCCGGCGCAGGAGCCGCTGAACTCGAAGAGCGGCCGCAGGAGCTGGCTGCCCTTGACCGTCGCGATGTTGAGCGCGCGGCGGTCCTGGTCGGGCAGGCCGAGGAAGAAGGCGAAGTTGTCGCGCTCGGGTTCGCGCAGGGGGGCCTGGGGCGCCATGTTGATGGCCTTGCGGTCCGGCGCCTGCTTGTTCTTGGCCGGGCAGTTGTGGACGCAGAGGCCGCAGCCCGTGCAGTCCTCGGGCGCCACCTGGATCGTGGCCTTCAGCCCCTTCCAGTCGCGGCCCTTGGCGTCGGCGCTCTTGAAGGTCGCCGGCGCGCCCGCGAGACGCTCGCCGTCGTAGACCTTCAGGCGGATGGCCGCGTGGGGACAGACCAGCGAGCACTTGCCGCACTGGATGCAGACGGCGGGGTCCCAGACGGGGATGTCCAGGGCGACGTTCCGCTTCTCCCACTGGCTGGTGGCCGTGGGGAAGGTGCCGTCGACGGGGAAGGCGCTGACGGGCAGCGAGTCGCCGTCGCCGGCGATGATGGCGCCGAGGACCTCCCGCACGAACGCCGGCGCCTGCGGCGAGACGGGCGGCGGCAGCTCCTGCTTGCTCGTCGCCGCGCCGGGGATCGGCACCTCGTGGAGGTTCTCCACGGCGGCGTCCACGGCGGCGAAGTTCTGCTGCACGACGCTCTCGCCGCGCTTGCCGTAGGTCTTCTGGATGGCCTCCTTGATCGCCGCGATGGCCTCCTCGCGTGGCAGGACGCCGCTGATGGCGAAGAAGCAGGTCTGCATGATGGTGTTGATTCGTACGCCCATGCCGGTCTCGCGGGCGACCTGGTAGGCATCGATGACGTAGAGGCGCAGCTTCTTCTCGATGATGCTCGCCTGCACGGGCCGGGGCAGGTGGTCCCAGACCTCGTCGGGGCCGTAGGGCATGTTGAGCAGGAAGGTGGCGCCCGGCTTGGCGTGCCGCAGCATGTCGTACTTCTCCAGGAAGATCGTCTGGTGGCAGCCGATGAAGTCAGCCTCCTGGATCAGGTAGCTGGAGCGGATGGACTTCTTGCCGAAGCGCAGGTGGGAGGTGGTCACCGAGCCGGCCTTCTTCGAGTCGTAGACGAAGTAGCCCTGCGCGTCGTTGTCCGTGCCCTCGCCGATGATCTTGATGCTGTTCTTGTTGGCGCCCACGGTGCCGTCGGCGCCCAGGCCGTAGAACATGGCCTGGTGCACGCCTTCGCTGGGCGGCGTCCAGCGGGGATCGTAGTCGATGGAGTTGCCGGTGACGTCATCCTCGATGCCGAGGGCGAAGAAGTTCTTGGGGCGGTCCTTCTTCATCTCCTCGAACAGGCCCTTGGTCATGCCCGGCGTGAACTCCTTGGAGGAGAGGCCGTAGCGGCCGCCGATCACGGCGGGCGCCTTGGCGAAGGGCAGCGTGCCCAGCCGCCCCGCCTCGGTGAGGACGGAGCAGATGTCCTGGTAGAGGGGCTCGCCCGCGCTGCCGGGCTCCTTGGTGCGGTCGAGGGCGGCGAGGGTGCGCACCGTCTTCGGCAGGGCGCCCAGGAAGGCCGCCGCGTCGAAGGGGCGGTAGAGCCGCACCTGCAGCAGGCCCACCGGCTCGCCCCGGGCCGTCAGGGCGTCCACGGCCTCGGCGGCCACCTCCGCGCCGGAGCCCATCATGACGATGACGCGCTCGGCCTCCGGGTCGCCCACGTAGTCGAAGAGCCGGTACTGGCGCCCGGTGAGGCCGGCGAACTTGTCCATGGCCTTCTGGACGATGGCGGGGCAGGCCGCGTAGTAAGGATTCACGGTCTCGCGGGCCTGGAAGAAGACGTCCGGATTCTGGGCGGTGCCGCGCAGGACCGGCCGGTCGGGGCTCAGGGCGCGGCGGCGATGCTCGCGGACCAGATCCTCGTCGATCATGGCCGCGAGATCGTCCATGGTGAGCTGCTCGACCTTCTTCACCTCGTGGGAGATGCGGAAGCCCTCGAAGAAGTGGATGAAGGGCACGCGCGACGCGAGGCTGGCCGCCTGGGCGATGAGGGCGAAGTCCATCACCTGCTGCACGGAGCCCGAGGCCAGGAGGCCCCAGCCCGTCTGGCGCACGGCCATGACGTCGCTGTGGTCGCCGAAGATGGACAGGGCGTGGCTGGCCACCGTGCGCGCCGAGACGTGGAAGACCGTGGGCGTGAGCTCGCCGGCGATCTTGTACATGTTGGGGATCATGAGCAGGAGGCCCTGGCTGGCCGTGAAGGTGGTGGTCAGGGCGCCGGTCTGCAGAGCGCCGTGAACCGCGCCGCTGGCGCCGCCCTCGCTCTGCATCTCCACCACCAGGGGCACCGTGCCCCAGATGTTCTTCTGGCCCTTGGCCGAGAAGTCGTCGGCGTGCTCGCCCATGTTGGAAGAGGGGGTGATCGGGTAGATCGCGATCACCTCGTTGATCTTGTGCGCGACGTAGGCGGCGGCCTCGTTGCCGTCGATGGTGACCATGTTCCGACTCATCAGCGTGAACCTCCGAATGTGAATCCGGCGCACAATTTACAGCAAAGCGGGCGGACATTCCAGCCACTTGCGGAAAGTGCCGCCCGCGTGCGGTTTGGGGAAACCCTTCCCGGATTCCGGCCGGCGAGCCGCCCGGCGACGCGGCCCGGACGCCCGACGAGCCGGCTTGCGGGAGGCGCGACGGCTGCGGTAGAATCAAGGATCCCACCCGGTCCGGGAGGTCGCCATGCGCCGGATACGTCACGCGGCCCCGTGCGCCGCCCTGCTGCTCCTTCTCGCCACCGCCGCGCCCGTTCTCGCCGGCGGCACTCCCCTGTGGATGTTCCAGGGCATCGAGGACATCAACGCCATGGCCTACCTGCCGGACGTGGACGGCGACGCCGTGCCGGACGTCCTCGTGGAGACCTACGACGCCGGCGCCGTCGGCGACCATCTCTACCTGCTCTCGGGCGGCAGCGTCTCCGTCCCGGCCGTCATCTGGTCCGCGCGGCCAGAGAGCGGGGCCAGCAACGGCGGCGGCTACGGCGACTACTGCCTCGCCACATGCCCCGACCTGAGCGACGACGGCTTCCCCGACGTGCTGCTGTCCACGGCCTGGGGCAACCGCTCCGTGCACGCCCTGGACGGCATCACGGGCGACGTCCTCTGGACCTTCGACTCCTACACGGAGCCCGAGAGCGGCTGGATCTACGCGGCCGCCTGGCACCCGGACCGCACGGGTGACGGCCGGCCCGAGGTGATCTTCGGCACGGGCTCCGACCTCAACCGCGGCTTCATGGTGAGCGGCGCCGACGGCTCCGTCGTCTGGCGCTTCCTGGGCTCGACGGACGCCATCAACCTCACCCTCAGCCTGCCCGACGTCGACGGCGACCGCTACGGCGACGTGCTCTTCCTCGGCGGCGACAACGAGCACCGGGTCTTCTGCGTCAACGGCAAGAGCGGGCCCAGCGGCCAGCAGATCTGGGCCACGGACACGGGAGCCAGCAACCACGCCGCCACGCTGGTCGACGACCTGGACGGCGACCAGGTGCACGACATCGTGGTGGGCAACTGGGCGGCGTCCAACCAGGTCCGCTGTCTCAGCGGCGCCACGGGGCAGGTCCTGTGGACCTTCCACAACGGCAGCTACCAGTACGTCATGCGCCTGGTCACCGTCTCCGACATGAACGGCAACGGCTACCGGGACGTGGCCGTGGGCTCCTGGGACCGCGCCGTGCGCGTGGTGGACGGCCTGGACGGCGACCTGATCTGGGAGGCCTGGGCCGGCACGCTCAACGGGGGCGACTTCTGGGCCGTGGACCGCGTTGACGACGTCACCGGCGACGGCAAGGAGGAGATCGTCGGCGGCTCCTTCGACTACAACGTCTACCTCTTCGACGGCGCCAAGGGCGACACGCTCTGGATGTTCAACACGAACCGCCGCCTCTACTCGGTGCGCGGCGCGCCCGACCTCTCGGGCAACGGCGTCGCCGACGTCCTGGCCGGCACCCAGTTCCTGACCTGGGGCGGCCAGGCCTACGCCCTCGAGGGCGGCCTGGACCTGACGCCCGTGCCGCCGGCCCTCCAGGTGGCGGGACGGGCCGTGCTCGCCGCGGCGCCCCGCCGGGTGGAGCTGAGCTGGACCAGCACCCTCGCCGTGCCCTTCAACGTCTACCGCGACGCCGGGCCGGCCGGCCGCGCCGCCGACCGGTCCGCCCTGGCCCTGGCCTTCGCCGAGGGCGCGCTGACGAGCCGCGAGGTCGTCGCGGCCATCACGACGGAGGCGGACATCCCGCCGTCGCCTCTCAACGGCGCGCCTCTGGAGGCCGCGGGCGCCGAAGGCGGCCTCTGGCGCTACGCCTTCACCGACCCGCTGGCCGCGGGCGCCGACGCCGCCGACATCCGCTACCGCGTGGCGGCCCTGCTGCCGGGCGGCGAGGTCGTGGTCCTGGACCTGACGCCGGGCCAGGCGCCGGACGGCGCGCCCGTCCTGCGCGGCGCCGCGGTGCACCCCAACCCCTTCAATCCCGTCGCCCGCGTGACCTACGAGCTGGCGGCGGAGGCGGCGGTGGCCCTGGTGGTGCACGACGTCCGCGGGCGCCGGGTGGGGGGGCTTCCCGCCGAGGTCCGTCCCGCCGGCGAGGGCGTGATCGCCTGGACCGCCGCGGGCGCCGACGGGCGCCCCCTGCCCTCGGGCGTCTACTTCCTCACGGTGACCGCGGCCGCCGAGCACCGGACGCTGCGCGCCGTGCTCCTCAAGTAAGCGCAGCTTGACTTCTCGCGGCGTGGACGCTTGACTCCCGTTGACATGAAGAGAGGGGGCCCATGCGCGCCGTCAGCGTGACCTTCCGTTGCCGCAACCTGCAGAAGATGAAGCGTTGGTACAGCCGGATCCTCGGCTGGGAGATCACCGAGGAGGGGCCCAACTACTGCTACATGGACGCGGGCGGGCTGACCTTCGGCCTGCTGTCCGCCATGCCCCATGACTGGTACTACCCCACGGGCAGCGCCACCTTCCTCGACGTGGAGATCGAGGATCCCATCACCACCCGCTCGGTGCTGGCCGAGCGCGGCGTCGCGGTCAAGATGGAGGAGACCACGGAGGCCGCCCTCTTCCTGCACGTGGAGGATCCCGAGGGGAACATCGTCAGCTTCTTCAAGGCTGCCAGCCAGTAGGCGGCCGTCCGCCGCGGCCGCCCGGCGCCGCCGGAACGCCGCCCGACCGCGAGGGAGAGAGTCCGTGACCCGCCGCGCCGTCCGATCCACACCCCGCTTTGCCCGCCACCCGGCCTTCCGCTTCCTCCGTCGCTCCGCGGGCCTCTCCGCCCGCCATCCGGCCGGCGCCGTGCTCCTGGCCGCGGGCCTCGCCCTGCTGCTCGGGATCTCGCCCGCCGCGGCCGCGGACGGCGCGGTCCGCCTGCGCGCGGCCGCGCTGCGGCCCGGCAGCCTGCCCCGCGCCGCGGCGCCGCCCGCCGACGGCCTCTGGATCGTCCACTTCGACCGCGGACCGGGCCGCGCCGAGCGCGAGGCCCTGGCCGTCGCCGGCGCCGAGATCCTGGGCTATCTGCCCGACGACGCCTACCTGGTCCGCCTGGCGCCCGGCGGCGAGGCGGCCCTGGACGGCGTGGCCGGCGCCGACTGGCGCGCGCCCTATCTTCCCGAGTGGAAGCTGGCGCCGGAGCCGGCCCGCGCGCCAGCGGGCGGCGCGGCCATGAGCCTGGAGCTGATCCTGGCGCCGGACGCGCCCCTGGCGGAGCTGATCGAGGCGGTCCGCGCGCTGGGCGCCGAGCCGCGCCGGGCGGGCGGCCCGCCGGCCCGGCCCCGCCTGTGGCTGCGGGCCGCGTCGGCCCTGCTGCCCGAGCTGTCGCGCCTGCCCCACCTGGTCTGGATGGAGCCGACGCTTCCGATCACCGAGCGCAACGACGACATCAAGTGGATCTGCCAGAGCGGCGTGCCCGTCGAGACCCCCGTCTGGGACCAGGGCATCCATGGCGAGGGGGAGATCCTCGGCCACATCGACTCCCGCTTCGACTGGGGGAACTGCTGGTTCGCCGATCCCGAGGGGGACCCCATCGGCCCCGACCACCGCAAGATCGCCTTCACGGGCGAGGCGCCGCCGCCAGCGGGGGCCAACGCCACCCATGGCACGCACACGGCGGGGATCCTGGTGGGCGACGGCTACCAGGCATCGGCGGGCGCCGACACCACGCTGCGGGCCCTGGCCTACCGGGCTCGCCTGGCGTCCAGCAACTACCAGCTGGAGTACGACCTCTACGCCGACCTGGCGGCCCACCACGGGGCCGGCGCGCGCGTGCACAGCAACTCCTGGGGGCAGGACGGCGAGACGTCCTACACCGCGCTGTGCCAGGCCATCGACGCCTACAGCCACGACGTCGAGGACGACCTGGTCGTCTTCGCCTGTACCAACATGCTCACCCTCCGGACGCCCGAGAACGCCAAGAACGTCCTGGCCGTGGGCGCCAGTCTGGCCGGGCCCTACTTCAACCAGCAATTCAGCGGCGGCGAGGGCCCCACCGCCGACGGCCGGCGCAAGCCCGAGATCTACGCGCCCGGCTACCTGATCAACTCCGCCTACGCGGACCAGCCCTGCAACCAGCTCAGCAAGAGCGGCACCTCCATGGCCTGCCCCGCCGTCGCCTCGGCCGGCGCCCTGGCGCGGCAGTACTTCCGCGAGGGCTGGTATCCCACGGGCGCGCCCGAGCCGGCGAACGCGCTGATCCCAAGCGGCGCCCTGCTGCGCGCCGTCCTGCTCAACGCCACCTTCCCCATGGACAGCCTGCCCTACGGCTACCCCAACGACCTGGAGGGCTGGGGCCGGCTGGTCCTGGACGAGAGCCTCCACTTCGCCGGCGAGGCCCGCGACCTCTGGATCCGCGACGTGCGCAACGCCCAGGGCCTGGAGACGGGAGAGTGGGTCAGCTACGTCCTGCCGGTGGCGGCGGGCGACGAGGCCCTCAAGATCACCCTCGTCTTCACGGACCCGCCCGGGGAGGTCGCGGCGGCCGATCCCGTGGTCAACGACCTGGACCTGCGCGTCCTGGCCCCCGGCGGCGAGGCCTACCGGGGCAACGTCTTCGATGTCGCGGCCGGCGTCTCGGAGACGGGCGGCGCCGCCGACGCCCTCAACACGGTCGAGCGCGTGATCATCGCCGATCCCGTGCCGGGCGCCTGGGAGGTGCGCGTGGAGGCCGCCGCCGTTCCCCTGGGCCCCCAGGGCTACGCCCTGGCCGCCGCCGGCAACTTGGCCGCGGACCAGACACCGCCCGCCCCGGTCCTGGCCTGGGAGCACACGGGCGCCAGCCTGGACAGCCTGCGCTTCACCGTCACGGCCGACGAGCCCCTGGCGGCGGCGCCCTTCACCCTGGCGGCGGGCGGTCTGGCGCTGGCCGTGCGGCCCGGCGACGAGGACGGCCTGCTCTGGGAGGCCGACTACGGCCTGCCAGAGCGGGACGACTCCCTGGCCGTGACCCTGAGCGTCCGCGACCTGGTGGGCAACGAGGCCGCGCTGGCGACGGCCCTCGCCGTGCGGCGGACGGCCGCGGGGGCCGCCGCGCGCTTGGACGGCCCCGACGGCCGCTTCACACTGGAGATCGGCGCCGGGGCCCTGGATCGGGACGCCACCCTGGTGGCCGAGGCCCTGCCCGAGGCCGGCCGCCGGGTTCGCGAGGGGGAAATCCTGTCCGCCTACCGGGTCCGTCCCTGCCTGGACCTGGATCCCGCGTGGCCCAGCCTGGTCTCCTTCCGCTACGATCCGGACTCCCTGCCCGCCGGCGCCACGGCCGACCGCCTCCTGGTCCTGGCCGGCGAGGCCGGCGACACGCTGGCCAGCTACCATGCCGGCGGGTCGCCGCCGGTCGTGAGCGGCAATCCGTTCTGCCTGGCGGATTTCCGCCTCGTGGTG
This sequence comes from Candidatus Krumholzibacteriota bacterium, assembly GCA_016933175.1. GTDB lineage: Bacteria > Krumholzibacteriota > Krumholzibacteriia > JACNKJ01 > JACNKJ01 > JAFGBK01. The sequence goes on from JAFGBK010000078.1 coordinate 11,244, forward strand.
GGCCCTGCGGGCAGCAACGAGAGCGCCGACGCGGCCTTCCTCGCCCTGGGCCGGGGCTATCCGAACCCCTTCCGTGGCGAGGCGGGGACCACCGTCAGCTTCTCGCTGCGCGCGGCCCAGCGGGTGGACCTGGCCGTCTACGACGTCGCCGGGCGTCTGGTGGCCCGCCTGGTGGACGGCGTGCGCCTGCTGCCCGGAACCCACCATCGGACCTGGGACGGCTGCGACGATGCCGGCGAGGAGGCTGCCAGCGGCGTCTACTTCGCCCGGCTGGAAACGGCGAGCGGGGTCGCCGAGACCGTCCGCCTCGTCCTCCTGCGCTGAGTGGCCCGGATGGCCGCTCTCTTGCATTGACGAAACGAAACTCCGGCTGCGGAGTTAGTTTTGTAAGAACGGGTTGACGTTGCTCGCCCACACCCGTCCAGCCCGCTTGACAGTCCCGAAAATCCCGTGCTATCTGGACCGCATGCCACAGACGATCATCTCCAAGCTGAGCGACCTCTCCCGGAATCTCTGGTGGACCTGGCACCCCGAGGTCATCGCCATCTACCGCGACCTCAACCACTCGCGCTGGCGGGGGACGAACCACAATCCCCAGCTCTTCCTCGACCGCTTCGAGGAGTGGGAGATGATGCCCCGGGCCGAGGAACTGGCCATCGACAGCCGCATCAACTACGCCTTCCACCGGCTGCAGGAGTACCTGAGCGCGCCTCGGCTCAAGAGCCTGGGCGGCGCCGGCGCCCTCATGGCCAAGCCCGTGGCCTACTTCAGCGCCGAGTTCGGCCTGCACGAGTCGCTGCCCATCTACTCCGGCGGCCTGGGCGTGCTGGCGGGCGACCACCTCAAGAGCGCCTCGGACCTGGGCGTGCCCCTGGTCGGGGTGGGCCTCTTCTACGCGCGGGGCTACTTCCGGCAGTACCTCTCCGCCGACGGCCGGCAGCAGGAGGTCTTCGGCCAGACGGACATCGAGCACCTGCCCCTGCAGCGGGCCCTGGGCGCGGCCGGCGAGCCCCTGCAGGTGACGGTGGAGACCCGCGAGGGCCCCATCCACGCCGCCGTCTGGCGCGCCGAGGTGGGGCGCTGCACGCTGCTCCTTCTGGACTCCAACGTCGAGGGCAACGACGAGTTCAACCGCGACCTGACGGCGACCCTCTACGGGGGCGACCGCCGCACCCGCATCCGCCAGGAGCTGATCCTGGGCGTGGGGGGGCTCCGGGCCCTGCGCGCCCTGGGCTACAACCCCGGCGTCCTGCACCTGAACGAGGGTCACAGCGCCTTCGTGGTGCTGGAGCAGGCCCGCCGGCTCATGGAGCACAACGGCATGGCCTGGGACGACGCCCGGCGCGAGGTGTCCCGCCTCACGGTCTTCACCACGCACACGCCGGTGGAGGCCGGCCACGACCGCTTCGACGACGCGCTCGTGGAGAGCACCCTCGGCCCCCTGGGCGACAGTCTCGGCCTGACCCACCAGCAGCTCATGGACCTGGGGCGCGTCCGGCCCGGCGATGCCAACGAGCAGTTCTGCATGACCACCCTGGCCCTGCGCGTGGCCGACTACGCCAACGGCGTGTCCGCCCTGCACGGGCGGATCAGCCGGCGCATGTGGAACAAGCTCTGGCCCGCGAAGGAGGAGCGCGAGGTGCCGATCGGGCACATCACCAACGGCGTGCACGTGCCCTCCTGGGTGGCGCCGTCCCTGATGCAGCTGTTCGAGCAGTACATCGGACGCGACTGGCGCGAGCGCATCCACGAGCCGGAGACCTGGGAATGGGTCCACCAGCTCAACGACTCGGAGCTGTGGGAGGCCCACCAACTCCTCAAGTCCTGCCTCATCGGCTTCGCCCGGCGGCGCCTGGTGGCCCAGGCGACGCGGCGCAAGGAGGGCAAGGACATCGTGGCCGGCGCCTCCCGGGCCCTGTCCTCGCGGGCCCTGCTCATCGGCTTCGCCCGGCGCTTCGCCACCTACAAGCGGGCCGACCTGCTCATGGGCGACAAGGAGCGCTTCGCCGCCCTGGTGAGTAACGCCGACCGGCCCGTGCAGTTCATCTTCGCCGGCAAGGCCCATCCGGCCGACGAGCCGGGCAAGGAGAAGCTCCAGCGCCTGTTCAAGCTCATGCGGGAGGAGCCCTTCCAGGGCCGGGTGGTCTTCATCGAGGACTACAACATGAACGTGGCACGGCACATGGTCCAGGGCGTCGACCTCTGGCTCAACACGCCGCGCCGGCCCCTGGAGGCCAGCGGCACCAGCGGCCAGAAGGCCGTCCTCAACGGGGCCCTGCACTGCTCCATCCTGGATGGCTGGTGGGCCGAGGCCTACGACGGCGGCAACGGCTTCGCCATCGGCGACCGCTCCAACCACGTGGATCCCAACGTCCAGGACTCGCGGGACCGCGACAGCCTCTTCCGGATCCTCGAGGAGGAGGTGCTGCCCCTCTTCTTCGACCAGGACGCCAACGGCGTCCCCCGCGGCTGGGTGCGCATGATGAAGAGCTCCATCGCCTCTCTGGCCTGGCGCTTCAGCGCCAACCGCATGGTGCGGGACTACCTGGCGCAGTGCTACCAGCCTGCCTCGGGGGCCGCCCACCGCTCGGGAATCATGAGCCTGTAGCCCCCCGGGCGCCGTTGCGCGGCACCACAGGAAGTCCCTGGAAAATCCCTGCCGATGTGCTATAATGCTCATTCTATTAAGGATCGGGGCCAGGACCCATGCGGCCCTGGCCTTCTGTTACCCGGCGGGACCGCCCGGTGGCGCGGTTCCTGGGCCGCATCCCGGACAGGCATCTGCGAACGGCACCGTGAGACAACTGCTCGTCATACTCATGGCCCTCGGCCTTCCCGCAGCCGCCGTGGCGGATGTGTATCCGTCCGGCCTCGCGTTGCGCCTGGAGCGGGAGTTTCCGGGCGAGCCCGTCCCCCTGGGCACGCCCACCGTCGTGGTGGCCCGCTTCCACTGCGACGCGCCCGGTGTGCTGGAGGGCTTCTACTACTCCGAGCAGTACCCCGTCTGGCTCTTCGTCCAGCCCATCGCCGTGAGGCTCAACGGCCACAGCGTCTACTGCGTCTTCGAGACGGGCATGCCCGGCGACGTCCAGGCCGGTACCATTCCCTACCGCTGGGTGCTGGACGAGCCGGGCACGGGCCAGAGCCTCGTGCTCGACCAGGGCGACCTGCTCGAGATCTACTACCGGATGATCTCCATACGGAACGGGGGCTACGTGCCGGGGGCCGACGGCTGGTTCGGGCTGTTCGATGACGGCCAGGCCGCCATCGCCGTCTCGGGGGACGACGACGAGGCGCCCCTGCTGATCTTCGGCGACGGGACGCCCGCCGGAACGCCCATGCCGGGCCGCGCGCTGTCTCCCGCCTGGCCCAATCCCTTCAATCCGTCCACGCGCCTGGCCTTCACCCTGGACGTCGCCGCGCGCCTGCGCCTGGACATCCACGACGCGCGCGGCCGCCGCGTGCGCCGGCTGGCCGAGGGCTCCTTCTCCGCCGGCGCCCACGAGCGGGCCTGGGACGGCCGCGACGATGCCGGACGCGACCTGCCCGCGGGCGTGTACTTCGCGCGGCTGGTCTGCGAGGACGGCTGGAGCCGCACGGCGCGGCTCGTCATGATCAAGTAGGCAATGGGAAACGCCTTGCGTGACCCCACCGGCGCTCCGGTTTCACAGTCGCGCCTCGTGGGGTCACGCAAGGCGTTCGCGCAGCAAGCTTCGCCATGACGAGACGCGCTCGCGATGCGGGCGTGATGGGTGCGACGCTCCGGGAGCATGAAAGGAAGACGGCCATGACCCCCGCCAAGGGCGCCTGTGAAGCGGTGCCCGGGCGGGGTGTCATGGCTGTCCTTGTTTCAAGCTGCCGTGGCTTCGCGCGGTCTACGGCGACCGCTTCGCGAGCTCGACGTAGAAGATCTGATCGAGGCCGATCTCCGGCGGGCGCCCCACCCAGGCGATCAGCGAGCCGTGCAGGGAGGCCTGGGTGTCGTTGTAGTCGTTGTCGGTGATCTCGTGGATCGTCGCGCCGTCCCAGTAGCGGATCTCCCAGTCGTGGCCATCCCAGACCTCGTAGGCGATGGCCCCCGCGTGGAGCGAGGGCTCGTAGCCCTGCGCGACCTCCTGCCAGTCCGTGCCGTCCCAGTAGCGGATCCAGGCGGGACTGGCCCCGTACTCGTAGGCGATCTCGCCGCCGTGGAGCGAGTAGTTGTGGGCCATGGTGGCGTCGAGTTCGTCGGTCAGGTTGGTGAGGGCGCCCTGCCAGAGGTAGGCCCGGTATTCTGGGCTGCCGACCTGGCGGTTGGCCCGCCAGACGACGGCGTAGTCGTCCGCCGAGGGCGGTTCGTTGCCCCACTCGCTCGTGGGGCAGCAGCCGTCGGAGATGATCGATTCGTCGTGCCCGCTCGCGTTCCAGTAGTGGATCGCCCCGTATACCTGCGAGCCCCGCAGCCAGGCGAAGCTCCCCCCGCCGGCCAGGTCGGGGTAGCAGTCATGGACGTCGTTGTCGGTGAAGGGCTGGTAGCGCGGCACCTGGTAGGCGTCGTAGACCCAGATCTCCCAGTCGCTCGCTGACGACTCCCGGCCCTGCCACACGATCCGCTCGGAGCCGTGGTTGTTGGGGTGCTCCTTCAGGCCGCCGTTGTCCGTCAGGCACTCGGGGACCGGGATCGCGGCCTCCAGGTTCGCGACGTAGAGCTCGTCGCCAAGGACCGAGTTCGCGCGGATCCAGACGACCCGGCCGTCGCTCAGGCAGGGGTGGATGTTGTTACCCTCGCTCGTGAGCTGCTCGACCTGGAAGGCGATGTCGATGGAGGCCGTCGCCACGTTGGACAGGCCCGACCAGTTGGGCACCTCGTCGGCGGTCCTGAGGGCGATGTGGACGTCCGCGCGCGAGCCCACGTCGATGGCGGCGCTCTGCTCGGTCCCCGGCGCGGCCGGATCGGGGATCGACGCGGCCTGCGTGCAGGTTCCCCAGTTGCCTGCCGTGATCGGATCGGTCGCGTAGCGGATGTCGTACTCCGCCGCGGTGCCCTGGTCGCCGTCGTCGCCGGGCGCCGTCCAGGCGATGGTCGCCACGGTGCCGTCGACGGTCACGATGTGAAGATCCGCCACGTCGCCGGGAGGCGTGCTGTCGCCTGGAGCGGCCGGGTCCCCGTCGCCGCAGCCGGCGAGCGAGGCAAGGATCAAGGCCACCACGCCCGCCACCGCGAAGCCGATACGCGTCATCATTGACTGCCTCCCGTCCAGCGGCGGCCCCGGGCCGGATCGCGCGGGGCGCCAGCTTGCCAGGAGCTTAGCCCAGATCCTCGCGCTTGTCCTCGAAGGCGATGCCCAGCGCCGCCAGCTCCGCGAGCACCGGCTCGTAGATCTCCGGGATCACTGGCACGTGCACGCCCGTGGTGGCGATCTCGCCCTGGAGGATCATCCGCGTGGCGATGGCCGCCGGCAGGCTCACCGTGCGCGACATGCTGGAGTCGCCGCCGGGGATGCCGGTGGCCACCAGCGTCGAGACGATGCGCTCGGCGCGGCCCTCCGGGTACTCGGCCCGGAAGGTGTGCTGCAGGATGATCATGTCCCGCTCGCGCTTCTCGTAGGGGAGCATCGCCAGCAGGCGCTCGGCCAGCACGTCCAGGGGGCTCTTCCGCTCGCCGGGGACGGGGTCGCCGCCCAACAGGCCCAGCCACTCCATGCGCCGGATGGGATCGGCGTCCGGATCCAAGCCCAGCTTCGCGGCCAGGTCGGCCTTGAGGTCGCCCTGCGAGCCGATGAGCCCGGCGAAGAAGGCGCCGAAGGTCATGCCGGCCACCTCGCGCTCCTCCAGGTCCAGCCAGCCGAGGTCGGCCAGGGCCTTCCAGGTGGCGCAGTGGCCCGGGTAGCGGAAGGTGCCGCGGAACAGGGTGCGCGTGTCGTCGAGGCCGTAGATCTCCCGGTAGCCCATGCTGTCGCGGTTGGGATAGACCTCGAAGTCGCCCAGGCCCTCGACGGTGACGTGCTTGACGTCGCCGAAGAGCTCGGGGCCGGGCACCTCGCGCAGCTCGCCCTCCCAGAGGTAGCGGGCCGCGTTGCGCGCCGCCAGGACCACACCCCGCGGGCTCCAGGAGAACTTATAGCCCCAGGGATTCGTGTTGGCCTCGGGGGCCGGCAGGCCGCCGCAGTTGGACGTGAAGCCCGCCACGGTGCCGCCCGCGTCCTCGACGGCGTGGATGATCTTCATGGCCGACATGTGGTCGATGCCCGGATCCAGGCCGATCTCGTTGAGGATGCAGACGCCGGCCTCCTTGGCGGCGCCGTCCAGGGCGCGCATCTCGGGGCTGACGTAGGAGGTCGTGACCATCTGCCGCTTCATCGCGATGCAGAGCTTGGCCACCTTCACGTGGTAGGCGTACGGAACCAGGCTGATGACCAGGTCGGCGCCGGAGACCAGCTCCCGCAGGGAGTCGTCGTCCTCGACGTTGAGGGTGACGGCCCGGCCGCGCGGATGATCGGCGATCATGCGCTCGGCCTTGCTCACCGTGCGCGTGGCGACGGTCAGCGTGAACTCGGGAACCTTCAGCAGGTACGCGACCAGGGGCCGGGTGACCAGGCCCGCCCCCAGGACCAGGATGCGCTTGGGGGTCTCTTGGCTCATCGAACGACTCTCCAGGTTGGCGGGTGAAACCGTCCGCGGGGACGGGCGCTTGCGAGGGATTCAGTCTTCCGGCAGGAAGTCTTCCAGGTAGCGGTAGTCGGGCGTCAGGCGTCCCTGGTGGGTGATGACGGCCTTCTTCAGCTCGAGCGGCAGGCTCAGCTCCTTGAAGGGCCGGCCGAGGTCCGCGCGCGCCAGGACGGGGATGAAGTCCACCAGCGATCCGCTGAAGTGCTGCGAGGAGTCGCGCGGGATCTCGCAGGGCAGGTTGTCCACGGCCACGACGACAATGCCGCGGCCGGCGACGCCGTCCTTCCAGCCGCCGGCGATGGGATCGTAGACGAAGCTCGCGCTATCGGGCTCCGTGGCCTTGTAGGTGAACTCGATGGACCCGTCGATGTCGCAGCTGATGTCGCCGATGACGCGCAGGGTGCGCGGTCCCGCGTTCCAGAGCCGGCGGGCCTCCTCGCGCGTCACCAGGCGCGGATAGCGCTCCGTCCAGTAGATGCAGTTGACCAGGACCGTCAGGTAGGGCAGGTACTGCGTGAACACGCCGCGGTAGCGCTCGGGCTCCTCGTAGTACTCCTGCAGGTCGAACTCCGCGCCAGCGTCCCGCGGCACGACCAGGTGCTCCTCGCGGAAGACCACCTTGAACAGGCGGTCGCGCGGCGGATTGCTGCGGGCGAAGAGCGGCGCCAGCGCCTCGGGCGCGATCTCCTCGACGGGAAACAGGCCCAGGATCTCCTGGGCCCCCTGGCTGACGTTGCCGTAGCCGGCGAAGCCGACCACGAGGGGCGCCAGGTCGGGATCCAGCCCGGAGCGCACGGTCAGGCCCAGCTCCCGGAGCTGCCGCATGGCCTCGCCGAGGTCGCTGTAGGCGTAGGCCGGCTTGACCCCACTGAAGGGCGAGACGTAGCCCTCCCAGGCGAGCCGCCTGCCCAGGGCGTGCAGGCTCTCGATCATGCCGGCCTGCCCGGCCTGCCGCCCGAAGAAGACCAGCCGGCGGCCCTTCTCGTCCATGATGCGCTCGTAGTCGATGAGCGTGCACTTCAGGTCGAGCAGGCGCTGGAGCATGGCCATGTTGTAGGGCTGGCCCTTGATGACGTGGGAGAAGTAGACGTAGGCCCGGCCCGGCAGCAGCAGGTCCAGGGGGATCTCCTTGACGGCCAGGACGATGTCGGCCTCCGACAGGTCCTCGTCGATCTCGGCGCCCACGGCCGCGTAGTCGGTGTCCTTGTAGGTGCGAATGGACGAGGGTTGCAGGAGAAAGGCGAGGCCCTCCTCGCGGATGAGGCGGCCCACGTCCTTCGGGGTGAGCGGCACGCGCCGTTCCCAGCGGCTCTTGTCCTCGCGGCGTATTCCGATGCGTGCGGCCATCCTGCTGCTCTCGTGTCCGGGGGGCGCGCGGGATCCCGGCGGGGGCCGGGGCCTCGTTGGACAGGTGCATGATACAAAGGCCAGCGGCGCAGTCAAGCCGTAGCCCCGCAAGGAACGCGGCCGGCGCCCTTGCCGGGCACCGGCCGCGCGGGCGGTCGCGGAGCGCCGATTCCTTGCTGTCACCCTCCTGCGATCAGCGCTCCGGGTCCTGGGCGCCTCCCTCGAAGAGGGAGCGCTCCATGAGTCGTTCCAGCAGCGGGACCACCGCCGCCTCGTCGCCGCGCGGGCCGCCGGGCGCGGCCGCCAGGGCCTCGCGCAGGGGCGCGGCCGAGCGGGCCAGCACCAGGGATCCCAGCAGCAGGAGCTGCAGGGCGAGGGGGTCGGCCGGCCGGGCCAGGGCGCCGGCCGCCTCGGCCTGGGCCAGCGTCCCGGCGAGCAGCGTGAAGGCCGGCGCCGCGCCAGCCAGGCGCCGGCCGCGGTCCCCGTCGTCGCGGGCCGCCAGCTCCCGCAGCAGGAGGGGGGCGAAGTCCCGGTGGTGGCCCAGCACCTCCCAGAGGGCCGCGGGCCAGGCCAGAAGGCGCCGGCGGGGATCGGCCAGGGGCGCCAGGGCTCGGTCCAGGTCGCGGCCCACCGCGTCGAAGAGATCGGCGAGCACCCGCTCGTAGAGCCCCGCCTTGCCGCGGAAGTGGTAGTTGATGAGGGCCTTGTTGACGCCGGCCTCGCGGGCGATGCCATCAACCCGCGCGCCCTCGAGCCCCTGCCCGGCGAAGAGGACCCTGCCCGCCTCCAAGAGCTGCGCGCGCGTGGCCTCGGTCACGTCCGGCGGGATCCTTTCGGAATGGATTTGAACAAATGGTTTAATTGAACAGTTAGACAATACAATGAGAACAAGCACTTGTCAAGAGGGGAGAGGCGCGGCTGTGTGGGTGATGGCTGCCTCGCGGACGGCCCTTGAGCTGTCACGTCAGCGCGACGACTGGTGAAACGGCGGTCCGGTTGAAAGCGGGCAGGGGCGGAGAGGCGCTATACTTGGGGCAGCCATGCTGAGAACAGAACTTCAATACGCGCCGATCAAACACCTCGCAGGCCTGCTGCTACTCCTTCTCCTGGCGACGGGAGAAGCCACCGCCGGCATACTGCACGTGCCGGACCC
>JAFGBK010000079.1 GCA_016933175.1 Candidatus Krumholzibacteriota bacterium
GAAGTCGCCGCCGGCGGCGTCGCAGAAGAGGGGATCCATCGACAAGTTTCCGTTCAGCCCCGCCTGCCCGGCGATGCAGCCCACCCAGTCGCCGCCCGCGTTGCCGTAGAGGTCGCAGCAGACGAGGACCGGATCCGCCGTGGCGTCGTCGCAGTAGACAGCCTCGCTCTGGAGGCCGAAGGCGATGATGGTGTTCGCGACGATGGGCGCGCATGCGACGCCGCAGCAGATCCCGCTGCCGAAGTTGGGCGTGTTGTTGCCATGGAAGGTGCAGCCGGTGATCAGGGGCGATGAGTGGTTGGTGCAGCGCAGGCCCGCGCCGCGGCTGACGGCGTCGTTGCCGGCGATGGTGCAGCCGTCGATCTTGGGATCGGCATAGTTGACGGCGTAGATGCCGCTGTACGTGTTGTCCTCGATGAGGCAGTCCGCGATGCGCGCGTCGGAGGCGTCCAGGTGGATCCCGCCGCCGCCGCCCACGCCGCCCAGGTTGGCGATGAACGTGCAGCTCTGCAACACCAGGTCGTCGCGCGGCCAGGGCGAGAAGGCCTCGCAGTAGACGGCGCCGCCATAGGTGCCGAAGTTGCCGGTGAAGACGCAGCTCGAGAACATGGGCGCGGCCCAGGTGCAGTAGGCGCCGCCACCCCTCGTGGCGCTGCCGTCCGTGATGGTGAAGCCCTTGACGATGGTGGCGTTGGTCTCGCCGTCATCGAAGACGAGGACGGAGCCGCCGCCGTCGCCGTCGATGGCGGTCATGCCGGCGCCCGCCGTGCTCTCCAGGGTCAGGGCCTTGCCGCCGAAGTCCAGCCGCTCGTGGTAGGTCCCCGGCTGGACGCGGATCCGGTCGCCGTGGAGGGCCGCGTCGATGGCCGCCTGGATGGTGGTGTGATCCGACGGCACGGCCAGGGGCAGGCCGTGGCGGTAGTGGTAGCCCACGTCCACCATGCCCGCGTCGCCCGCCTCGTCCGTGCGCGTGGTCAGGCGTTCCATGCTCAAGACGCCCTCGGGCGCGTCGAAGGTGACGGCCGCGGCGGTGCGGTTGCCGGCGTCGATGCAAGGGCTGCTGGCCTCGTCAAGATAGTACCCGCCGAGGGCACCCGTCACGAATTCCGGCGGGCCGGGGAAGTTGGTGCCGGGCCAGGTGAACTCGTAGCAGCAGAAGGACAGGCTTCCGGAGGTGATGTCAGGCATCTCGCCGTAGTTGTAGTAAAGGATGCAGTGGCTGAACGTGCCGCCGCCGCCCAGGTCTCCCGCAAGGATGCTGCCTCCGAGCCCGCCAACGTTGTCGGCGTGGTTGTGCACCACCGTGCAGAACTCGAGGCCCACGTTGCCGCTGTGGACGAAGACCGCTCCGCCCTCGGCGGCGTCGTTGGCGTCGAGGAGGCAGTTGATCAGGTCGGGATAGCAGTGGTCGGAGAAGACCCCCGCCCCCTGCGAGGCGTCGTTGCCGTCAATGACGTTGTCCGAGATGAGGGCGTCCGCGTCGAAGAAGATGCCCCCGCCACGGCCGGCCGTGTTCTCCGTGATGAGGTTGCCCGTCATGCGGGCGTCCGCGTGGGCGACGTAGACGCCACCGCCATCGGCGAAGGTCTCGTTGAGGGTGATGGTGTTGCGCGCGAGCAGGCCGCTGTTGAGCCAGACACCGGCGCCCTGCTCGGCCCCGCAGCCGGTGATGGTGTTGTCCTTGATCTCCGGCGATCCGTCGTGGATGTAGATACCGCCGCCGTTGTCCGCCGTGCAGCCGGAGACGGTGCAGCCCCTCATCAGCAGGTCCGAGTAGTAGAGGGCCACGCCGCCGCCCATGGCGTTGTAGGTGTAGCCGGCCACGTCGCAGTCCTGGATGACGAGGTTCGTGAGCGACGGGCTGGCGTTGTGGCAGTAGACGGCGCCGCCGTTGCTGTCGATGACGTAGCCGTTGACGATGGTCAGGCCCTTGACCTCCACGTCACGCCCCTCGCCGCTGTGGAAGTAGAAGGCGCGCCCGTTGCTCTCGCAGTCGATGACGCAGGATGCCGGTCCGCTGCGGGAGAGCAGCGTGACGACATCCGCACCGTTGAAGTCGAGGTTCTTGTTATCCGGCCCCGTCCAGACACCGTTGCCCACCAGGATGGAGTCGCCGACGGCGGCGGCGGCGATGGCCGGCTGGATGGTCGTGAAGTCGCCGCTGCCGTCCTGCTCGACGGTCCAGCAAACGGCCTGAGCGCCGGCGGCGGACAGGCATGCCAGGAGAATGAAGAGTGTCGTGCTGCGCATGGTGGCCCCCTTTTCTGGCAAGCGCGATCGGAGGGGACCCGGCCGGGTGCAACCGGACATCGCCCAGGCGTCGCCGGGTCGGTGACGGCTGGGACGCGACCGGGCGCGAACAATCACACGGCGGGTGGTTTTTGGCGGGACTCAGGCGTTGCGGCGCCTGCGGCGGGCGTCCCAGGCGACTAGGAAGAGGAGAACGAGGACGCCGGCGCTCGCGAGCCAGCGGCTGCCCAGGCGGCGCGCCAGGGGCAGGGGCCGTCCGCCGTCCCCCAGGACCACGAAACCCGCCCAGTAGAAGGGATGAGCGTACCGGTCCTCGGCGCGCAGGGCGTCCTGCGCGCGCGCCAGGGCCGCGCCGGCCCGCCCGCCGTCCGCCAGCTCCTCGTAGAAGCGCGCCATGAGGCGGCGCGTGGCGGCGTCGTCCACGGGCCAGAGGCTGGCCACCACCGTCGGGACGCCGGCGGCCAGGAAGGCGCTGCCCAGACCCAGGACGCCCTCGCCGTCCAGGACGCGACCGCCGGCCGACTCGCAGCCCGACAGCACCGCCAGGCGCGCCGGCAGGCGCAGGGTCGCCACGTCGGCTGCCAGGAGGTCGCCCCCCTCGCCGCCGAGGTGGATGGCCGACCGCCAGGGATGCTCGTCGTCCACGAGGGAATGGGCCGCGAGGTGTAGCAGTCCGTAGGCGCCGAGCTCGCCGGCGACCGCGGCGCCCTCCGCACTGGGCAGGATCCGCAGCTCGATGTCGCGGAAACGCCGGGCGAGATCGCGGGCTTCTCCCACGGCGCCGGGCAGGGGATCGCCGGCGGGCCCGCGCCGGCAGGCCAGGGCCAGGCCCCGCCGGGGCGGATCTCGTCCATCACGAGCGGCGCGCAGGGCGATCAGCACCGCCGCCGAGGGGACGCGCGTCCAGACCGGCGCGCGCCCGCGGGCCGCGTCCGGCGCGGCGCGACAGGCGTCATCCGCAGGCGCTACTTTCGACAGCAGGTTGAAGGGCAGCAGGTTCAGGGCGCCGTCCGGGGACACGATGACGTGGTCGATGCCCGCCAGGCGGTCCGGTGCTTCCCCGAGAAGCAACGCCGCCAGGCGCGCCGCCACCGCGGCCGTCGCGGCGGGATCGCCCGCCGCGCCACCGGACGCGGGAGCGGTGAGGAACCCGTGGAAGCGGCGCAGGCGCCGCTCCAGGTCCGCCGCGGGCGGCAGCTCCCGCACGCCCACGCTGCCGGGATCCACCGTGAAGAGCAAGGAGCGCTCGGGGCCGAGATAGGCATCCAGGAATCGCTCGCCGGGACGCAGGACGGTCTGGAGAGAGGTCAGGGTCGCCGCGGGAGCGTCCGGCACGGCGCTGCCCCCGCCGGGGCCCAGCATGCGCTCGCGCAAGGTGCGGGCCTTGTAGGCCTGCAGGGCGTCGAAGGCGGCGGCGGATCCGCCCGCAGGCGCCTGCAGCAGCAGGTCCGCCAGGTCGGTGTAGATGAGGCGCCCGTAAGTGCCGCGCACCTCGCGCCATTCGGGATCCAAAGGCAGGCTGCGCTCGGCCTCCCAGGCGTCGGAGGCACGGCGCAGGGTGGCCAGCGCCTCGTCCGGCAGGCCGAGGGCGCGCAAGCAGCGGGCCGCCCGGGCGAGAGCGCGCAAGCGGTAGCCCTCCTGCAGGCCGCCCGCCTCGGCCGCGTCCGCCGCGGCACGCAGGGGCGTCAGAGCCTCGCGATGGCGGCCGAGGGCCAGGAGCCGCTCGCCGCGGTTGATGGCCAGCAGGACTGCCTGCTCGCTGCCGGGCGCGAGGTCCGGCACCTCTGAGGACTCGAGCACGGCCAGGGCGGCCTGCGTGCTGTCCGCCGCGGCCAGAGCTTCCGAGAGCCCGACGAGGCAGTTGACTCGCTCCTTGGCGGGCAGCTCGGGCAGCGCCAGGGCCCGGCGGTAGATCCGCGCGGCCTCGCGCGGCCGCTGCCGCCGCACGGCCACCCCGCCCAGGCGGTCCAGGACCCGCGCCTGCAGGTCCGGCCAGCCGCCGGCCTCGCAATCGGCCTGGCACTCGCACAGCGCCGCCTCGGCCTCGTCGAAGCGGCCGAAATGGATCTGGCAGAGAGCGACGTTGGTCAGAGGCGTCACGGCCTCCCGCCGGTGACCCAGCTCCTGCTGGATGTCGTGCGCGCGGCGGAAGTGATCCTCGGCCAGGCCGGGATCGCCCAGGCTGTACTCGATGCCGCCCAGGTTGTTGAGGGCGAAGGCTTCCACCAGGCGATAGCCGATGGCCCGCGCCCGGGCGGCCGTTTCCTCGTAGACCGCCGCCGCCTCGCGGTGGGAGCCCAGGCGCTGGAGAGCAATGCCGAGGCCGTTGCGCGCCCAGATCTCGCCCTGATGCTCGTCGAGCTCGCGAAAGATCCCCGCCGCCTCGCGGTAGTGGGCGGCGGAGTCCTCCAGGCGGCCGGCCTGGATGGCGTCCCAGCCCAGTCCGACGTGGGCCCAACCCTCGTGCGCGCGATCGTTCAGGGCCAGGGCCAGGTCGAGCAGGCGCCGGTGGAGCGCGACGGTCTCGGCGGCGCGCCCCCGCTGCCCGACCGCGACGCTGAGCCAGCGGACGGCCGAGCAGAGCGCCGCGGAATCGTCCAGGGCCTCGGCCAGGGCGACGGCCTCCCGCAGATCGGGCTCGGCGACCTTCGCCTCGCCGTAGGAGGCCCGCCAGGCGCCCCGCCGGGACAGGAGCTGCTCCAGGAAGAGGCTGTCGCCGGAGCTCCGCGCCCTGGGCAAGAGGGAATCCACGGCGGCACGGGCCGCGGTCCCCTCGCCGGCGGCCCAGAGGGAATCGACGCGCGTCAGGAAGTCGCGCTGGAGAGGCGGCAGCTCGACACGCGCGGCGTGGACCGGCCCGAATCCCGCCGCCGCACCGGCCGCGAGGATCAGGATGGCAAGGGCGATCCGCTGCCGGGGGGCCGAGTGCATCTAGGGCGCGCCGGGCGCCATGACGCCGGGGCGGGAGCGCTCCCGCTCGTCGCCGCCGCGCAGGGCGATGACTTCCCAGAGCAGCTCGCCGTGCGCTTCCCGCAGGGCGTCCAGGCGCGCGGCAGGCAGCAGGAGCGTCGTGTCGCGGCCCGCGTCGAGGGTCGCGACCTGTACGAGGGCGGTGTCGTAGATGACGACGCGGTAGCCGTCGGCGTCCGCCGAGGCCGTCCAGGCGAGCATGAGGCCGCCGCCGAACAGGCTCCGCGGCGCCGCGAGGACGGGACCGGCCGCGATCCTGTCCCGCCCGCGCAGAATCCGATCGTCCCCGCTGCCGGCTGGCAGGGGCAGGACGTGGGGCAGGACGAGCACGAACGCCAGGGCGGTCGCCAGGGCCAGGGCCGTCCGCTGGGGCACGCTGCGCGGGAGCAGGCGCCACCAGAAGCGCCGTGGCGCTGCGGAACGGGCTTGGGCGGCACCGCCGGCCGGCGCCGCGTCCGCAACCATCGCGCGAGCCAGGGCCGCCTCGAGCCGGCGCGCGGCGTCCATGGGATCGGCGCCCGCGGGCAGGTCGCCGGGAACCACGAACTGGCGATAGGAGGCGAGCAGTGCCCGGCAGCGCGGGCACTCCGCCAGGTGGCGGCGGCGCGGATCATCAGCCGGCAGGGAGAGCACGAACTCGAGCTCCTCGATCAGGAAGCATCGCTTGTCCATGGCCGTTCCTCCTCTCCCGCCCCAGGGTCGCCCACGGCGAGTGAAGCGCGCAGCTTGCGGCGCGCGCGTTGTAGCAGCGCGCGTGCGCCCGAGCGATCCTCGACTTCCAGCACGCGCGTGATGGCTTCGACGGGGAGGCGCTCGAAGCAGCGAAGCCACAGCGCCTCCTGCTCCCTTGGTTCCAGCGTCCTGCGTATCAGACGTAATGTGGTCTCCTCGTCTAGCCTTTCCTCCAGTTCCCGGGCGGGATCCTTCCCCGTGGCGGCGAGCCCCTCGGGATCCGCGGCCTCGTCGTAGAGCAGGCGGGGCCGGCGAATCTCGCTCAGGCAGCGGTTGCGCGTGATGGCGAAGAGCCAGGAGCCGAAGCGCGCGCGGCCGCCGAAGCTGTCCAGGCGCCGGTAGGCGCTGATGAGCACCTCCTGCGCCATGTCCAGGGCCCGCTCGTGATCCCGCACGTAGCGGAAACACCACAGGTAAATCCGTTCCCGGTAGCGCCCCAGCAGCAGCGAAGCCGCCCGGCGCGCGGCCGGGCTGGTCGGATCAGCCAGGGCACAATCCAGAAGTGCCTGGTCGCTCGCTTCGCTCTGCCTGGGGACTGCTACCATGGATGACGCTCGCAGTGGTTCCTCGTCACAGGTTGGCTCAAGATTCTCAATTCTAGCAGAGCCGTCATCGATGCGGAATGCAGAAGTTACACTACCGTGATCGTCCGCCACGCGGCAGCAGCGTCCCCAGTTCCTCCCGCCGCGCGGCACGGGTCAGCAGCAGAGCGGCCACCGTGACGCTTCCCGTGAACAGGAGGCTGAGCAGAAAGCCCCCCACCCCCGCGAAGAGATGCCAGGGGAGAACGCGCACGGCACCGGCCAGGACGGCGGCCGCCAGGGCGCCTCCCCCCAGGACTCGAAGCAGGGGACCCGCCGGCGGGCGGTAGCCGAGCCGGGCCGCCGCCGCCAGGTTGAGCAGTGCCGACAGTGTCTCGCCGACCAGGAGGGCCGCCACGCAGCCGCGGATACCCTGGCCCGGCACCAGCAGGACGAGCAGCGTCGCGGTGGTGCCCACCCCGCAGGCCGCCCAGATGGTGCGCTCCCACTGGCGGTCCAGGGCCGTCAACACGTTGCCGGCGGCGAGCACCGTGAAGCGGAGTACCACCAGGACGGCGAGCAGCCGCAGCCAGGGCGCGGCGTCCAGGAAGGCCGCCCCGAAGAGGGCGCCGATGACCGCGCCGGGAAAGAAGAGCGCCCAGAGGAAGGGGAAGCAGGCCAGGATCAGCGAGCGCTGGAGGTAGCCCGCGTAGAAGGACCGCAGGCCCTCGCGGTCGTGGCGGCCCAGGCGGAACAGCTCGGGCAGCACCGAGGTCTGGGTCACCTGGGGCAGGATCTGGAAGACGAGCATCACCCGGGCCGCGGCGGCGTAGATGCCCACCGCGGGCCCCGCCGCCCATTCCCTGAGGGCCAGGACGTCCAGGCGCGTGCCCGCCATGTAGAGGAGGCTGGACAGGGCGAAGAAGAGGCCCTCGCGGCCGACGGTCACGCGCAGGGGGACATCGCCGCGCCGCGGCCGGGCGAAGCGCAGGTTCGTCACCAGGATCGTGGCGAGGGCCGTGGCCAGGCTGACCCCGAAGTAGACCCAGCCGTAGTAGAGGATGGTCTCCTCGCCGGCCCAGCCGGCGAGGACGGCCGCCAGCAGGGCCAGGCGCCCCGCCACCAGGATCACGGCCGAGAACTCCATGCGCTGGAAGACCTGGAAGACGCCGTCGAAGGTGAGGCTGAGGTTGTCGGCCACCTTGCACAGGGTCAGCAGGAGGGTGAGCCGGTACAGGGGGCTCAGCCAGCCCTCGCGCAGGGCGTAGAGGTGGACGACGACCAGCACCAGGGCCGCCAGGGCGCCCTTCAGCAGCAGGATGTTGAAGAGGTGCGCGCCCACGCGCCCGCGGTCGGCGGCGCCCTCCTTGATGAGGATGCGGGTGAGGCCCAGGTCCAGGAAGGCCGCGAAGAGCTCGCTGGCGGCCAGGACGGCGATGAAGCTGCCGTAGCTCTCGACGCCGAGGGCGCGCGCCAGGACGAAGGTCACCAGGGCGCCGACGGCCATGGCCACGTAGCGCCCCACGGCCAGCGACAGGAAGTTCCTCAGGATCGCATTCACCCACTCCTCCAGTCCGCCCCTCACGATGCGCGAAAGGGAGGCTGGCGACAAGCACGTTCCTCTGGCGCGACCACATGAGGATGTGATGGGCGCGAGGCGGCGCGCGGTCCCGGCCGGCGCGACTTCGAAGCGGAGCGCAGGACGGGACCGCGCGCCGCCTCGCGGGCAGGGCTACTTCAGGAGGACGAGGCGGTGGGTCGCCGTGGCGCCGGCGGCCTCCAGGCGCGCCAGGTAGACGCCCGAGGCCGCGGGGCGGCCGGCGGCGTCGCGGCCGTCCCAGACGATCTCGTGGCGGCCAGCTGGCTGTTCGGCATCGAGGAGGATCCGAATGCAGCACCCCGCGATGTCGTGGACGGTCAGGCGCACCGGACTCGCCGCCGGCAGGTCGAAGCTCAGGGTTGTGCGGGGATTGAAGGGGTTCGGCCAGCCGTGGAGCAACAGCGGCGCGCAGGCCGGCGACGCCTCGTTCGCGGCGGTGGCCTGACAGCCCTCGCCGTAAGCCCCCATCTGGATGCCGCAGTCGTTGTTGGCCGGCAGGCAAGGAGAGTCGGGCAGCAAATGGAAGTCCCCGGCCTCGAAGTCGCAGAAGAGGGGCCAGGCGGAGATGTTGCCGCCGAGGCCCGTCTGGTCGGGCAGCGCGCCGCCGTAGTTGGCGGGCGTGTTGGCGAAGATGTCGCTGCAGGTGATGGCGCACGCCGACGCCTCGGCCGCGGCCACGCCTCCCCCCGTCGCCGACGTGTTCATGACGGCGCAGATGCCGGTCAGGGTGGCCTGGAGGGAGGTCTCCGCCCAGAACGCGCCGCCGTCGACGCCAGCCTGGTTGTGGAAGAACGTGACCTGGGAGAGCTGAGGCTGCCCGCCCACGACGGCCATGCCGCCGCCCGATCCCGTGGCCTCGTTGTCGACGAAGAGGATGCGTTCCAGGGTCAGGTCGGAGTAATAGCTGTAGAGGCCGCCGCCGTCGAGGTCCGCGAGGATGTGCCCGTTGTCCCTGAGCACGACGTCCTCCAGGCGCGACCCGGAGGCGTAGCAGTAGATGCCGCCCCCGTGCGCCGAGGAGGACACGCAGTTCTCGATGACGAGGTCGCGAAGCGTCGGCGCACTGGCGTAGACCTTCACGCCGCCCCCGCCGCTGCCGCCGGGTGACGTATAGGTGGCGATCCCGTGGCGGATGGTGAATCCCTGCAGCACCGCGGCTGCGGTCTCGCCGCTGTTGAAGTAGACGCCGCGGTCCTCGCCCTCGCAGTCGATCACCGTCACGGCCGAGCCGCCCGTGGACATGAGCACGATGTCCTTGCCGCCGAAGTCGATGTTCGTGTTCGCATCACCTGTATAGACGCCGGGCAGGACCACGATCGTGTCGCCCGGTTCCACGTAGTCGATGGCGCTGGCGATGTCGGGGAACTCGTCCGGCACCGTATACTCCTCGGGCCAGTCCACCAGGCAGCCCGGATCGCGGGCGCCCATGGTCAGTCCGCACTCGTTGTTCACCTCGGAGCAGGGCGAATCGTAGCTGAGGGACCAGGGATCCCCGGGATTGAAGTACTCCGTGCAGAAGATGGGATCGGCGCTGATGTTGCCGTCGATGCCCGTCATGTCGGTCAGGTCGCCCGTGTAGTTGCCACCCTCGTTCGCCCAGACGTCGCTGCAGTTGATGGAGACGTCGCTCTCGAAGGCGCGTATGCCACCGCCGCTGCAGGAGGCGACAATGACCTGCGCGATGTCGTAGGTGCCGTTGTACAGGCTGATGCCGCCTCCGTACTCGGCCTGGCATCCAACAGCGGTTACGCGCGTCAGGTCGGCCGATCCATCGCGCAGATAGATCCCACCGCCTGCCTGGATGGCGCTGCATAACTCGACCAGCGTCCACTCGGCGACAAGATCGGCCTCGCTGAAGTAGACGGCGCCTCCCATGTGGCTGGAACACCGACTGATACACGTCCGGGTGAGGGTGACCTGGCTCCCTCCGGCGCAGTAGATCGCACCGCCCATCATGCCAGCGTGGCAGTGCTCGATCCGACAATCCCGGAAAACGGGGGCCGCGTGATCCTCGCAGAACACGGCGCCGCCCATGGCCATCTCGCAGTGATGGAAGACGCAGTTCTCGAAGACCGGGCTGGCCCAGGACACACAGGCCGCCGCACCACCCTCGACATAGGTGCACCCCTGGCCGCCCGAGTCGTGGAAGACGACGTTGCGGAAG
This sequence comes from Candidatus Krumholzibacteriota bacterium, assembly GCA_016933175.1. Lineage (GTDB taxonomy): Bacteria > Krumholzibacteriota > Krumholzibacteriia > JACNKJ01 > JACNKJ01 > JAFGBK01. The sequence goes on from JAFGBK010000079.1 coordinate 10,238, forward strand.
GTGGGCGAGGCGCCGAGGCCGCAGACCATCGCACTGCCGCATCGATCGGATTCGGAGCTGATGCTGACGCCCTCGATGACGGCGCCGGCCGGCGCGTTCCAGATCCTGAACACCTGGCGGTTCTGCCCCCGGAGAAAGGTCAAATCGGGGCCGCTTTCACCCCAAATCCTGATGATCCGCCCGCCGAGGTCGATCTCGGTGTTGCCGTCGCCCGTGTACTCGCCCTCCTCGAGCCAGATCTCGTCGCCGTCCACGGAGGCCTGGACGGCGCTGTACAGATCCGGGAATTCCCCGGTGCCGTAGGGATTGATCACATGGATGGCGGCACGTGCGGTTCCCGCCGCCGCCAGCGTGAGCAGGACAAGGAAGAGAATTAGTGTAATACGCACGCGACACACCCCACCATACACAGACCATCGCAATTATAGCACGGACACGCGCCTTGACCACACGAAGATGGGACGTGCGCAAGGCGGCGTGCGGTCCCGGCCGGCGCGACTTCGAAGCGGAGCGCAGGACGGGACCGCGTGTCGCCTCGCGGGCAGGACTACTTCAGGAGGACGAGGCGGCGGGTCGCCGAGGCGCCGGCTGCCTCAAGGCGCGCAAGGTAGACGCCTGAAGCGACGGGGCGGCCGGCGGCGTCGCGGCCGTCCCAGACGGCGGCGTGCTCGCCGGCGGACAGGACGCCGTCCGCCAGGACGATCACGCGGCGGCCCCGCGTGTCGTGGACGGCCAGGCGGGCTGGCCCGTCCGCGCCCAGGCGAAAGGCGATCCGCGCCGCGGGATTGAAGGGGTTGGGCCAGGCGCCGACGATGGCGGCGGCGGGCGCGGGCGCCGAGGCCGGCGCACCGGTCAGCACCAGGTAGTCCACGGCCGCCAGGGCGTCGATGAGGCCCCAGCCGTAGTCGTTGTCGGGGTTCGCGGCGCGGTCGGCCGTCTCGCGCAGGGCGTCGCGCACCTGCATGGGCGTGGCGTCGGGACGCGCGGCGAGCAGCAGGGCCGCCACGCCGGCCGTCAGCGGGCAGGCGAAGCTGGTGCCCGAGGCGGCCAGGTAGCCGGACGGATCGCCGGGATCGACCACGTGGTTCAGAAGGCCGCGGGCCATCACGTCGGGCTTGATGCGCCCGTCGTAGGTGGGGCCCGGCGAGCTGAAGCTCGTCACCACGCCGTCGGCGTCCACGGCGCCCACGGCGAGGACGCTGTCGCCGTCGGCCGGCGCGATGATGTGCCCGAAGCCCACGCGGGAGTTGCCGGCGCTGTTGACCACCATCACGCCGAGGCCGACGGCGATGTCGGCGGCGATGGTGGTGACGGCCGTGTTCCCGTCCAGGTCCTCGAACTCGTACCAGTCGTAGTAGCCGAGGCTGGAGCTGACGAGGTCGCAGCCCACCGATTCCAGCCACTCGATGCCCGCCACCCACCAGTCCTCCTCGACGGGGACCTCCTGGCTGCGGTCCTCGGTCTTGGCCAGGTAGTAGGCGGCCCCGAAGGCCGGCCCCACCAGCTCACCGGGCAGGTGGCCGGCGATGGTGGACAGGGTCATGGTGCCGTGGGCGTCCTGGTAGTCCACCTCGCCCGGCTCGTTGGCCACCACCGAGTCGCCCTGGATGAAGTCCCAGGCGCCGAGGACGATCAAGTCGGCGAAGGCGTCGTGCTCGAGGTTCCAGCCCGTGTCCAGCATGCCGACAACCACGCCCTCGCCGTGGTTGCCCGTCTGGTGGACTGCGGGGACATTGATCTGGGTCAGCTCGGCGAGGCTGGCGCCGTAGTCGATGGGATCCTCGCGGCCGCCGGCGAGGACGCCGCGGTAGCGGCCGCTCGGGTCGTACGGGCTGCCGGGCGCGGGCCAGCGCGAGGCCGCGCGGGCGGGCGCCGTGGCCGGCTCGTAGCGCTCGGAGGCCCGCACGGGCTCGACGCGGGCGACGAAGGCGAGGGCCGCGAGACGGGCCTCGCCGGCCGGCGCCGCCAGGACGCTGACGGCGTTGAGCCAGCGGCTCTCGGCGCGCGGCGCGAAGCCCGCGGCGGCGAGAGCGTCGAGGTAGTCGGGTTCCAGCGGCAGGTCCCGCCAGCCCACCACGGCGCCCGCCGGCAGCGCGCGGGCGCGCCGGGCCAGGGCCCGCGTCGACAGGCGCGCGGCGGCGGCCGCCAGGGCCTCGGGATCGCTCTCGTGCCGCCCCTTGTCCGCCAGGAAGACCCAGACGGGCCGCGCGACCTCCTCGCCCTTCTCCGCCGCGGCGGACATGACGACGGACGCCGCGTCGCCGGCGCGGTCGGCGGGCGCGCCGGCCCACGGGGCCGGCGCCGTCACCAGCAGGGCTAGAACAGCAAGCAGGAACGCGGACAGGCGCGCGCGGTTCAAGGCCACTCCCCATGCGGCGGCGCCCCGGCCAACCGGGGCGCCCCGGGTTCGTTACTTGAGCAGGACCAGCCTGGCGGCGGCGCAGGCGCCGCCCGATTCCAGGCGGACCAGGTAGACGCCGCTGGCCAGGCGGCGCCCCGCGTCGTCGCGGCCGTCCCAGTCGACGGCGTGCTCGCCCGCGGGCAGGGTGCCGGCCACCAGGCGGCAGCAGCGCCGCCCGTGGACGTCGAAGACGGCGAGGCTCGCCTCGCCCGCCTCGGTGAGCGTGAAGCGCAGCGTCGTCTTCGGATTGAAGGGGTTGGGGAAGGCCGCCACGGCCGGCGCGGCGGCCGGCGGCGCCGGCCCGGCCGGCGTCGTCACGTTGATCCCCTTGATGACGAGGTCGTCGAAGTAGAAGCCGTCGCCGTGACTCGAGCTGTCCGAGCGCAGCTGGAAGCGGAAGCGCACGTCGTCCTCGCCGCTGAAGGCCGCCAGGTCGACGACGTTCTCCACCCAGGCGCCCTGGGTGCCCTCGAACACGGGCTCGCCGGCGGGCTGTGTGCCCTGGCCGCTGCCGGCGTGGGTGTAGCTGGTCGCCACGGCGGTCCAGCTCGCGCCGCCGTTGGTGGTGATCTCGAGCTGGACGCAGTCCCAGTCGCTCTCGATCTCCCAGTGGGCCCAGAAGCGCAGCTCGGGGTCGATGAGGGTGGTGAGGTCCACGCCCTGGGCCATGGTGCAGGTCAGCGTCACGCTGTTGGCGTAGTCGCCGCCGGGGCTGTCGTGCATGGCATGGGTGGGGCTGTGGGAGCTGTTGCTGACGATGGACCAGTCGCCCGTCCAGCCGCCCGCGCCGCCCTCGAAGTCGTCCTCGAAGAGCACTATCTCCGTGATGCCGATCAGCAGGAAGTGCTCCGTCTCCGTCGCCGCGTCCACGGTGACGACGCGGTCCTCGGGCAGGTAGTCGTCGCAGGCCACGTGGAAGTTGTAGTCGCCGTAGGCCAGCTCGACCGAGTACGCGCCGCCGGCGCCCTGCTCGCTGTAGGCCGTGGTGACGTACTCGCCGCCGGGGTACGTGGTGACGGTCAGCGTGGCCGCGACGGGCGAGCCGCCGCCCGTGACGACGCCGCTGACGACGCCCGTGGCGAAGGGATCGAGCTGGACGTCCAGCACCGTCGGCGTGCCCCAGGTGGTGCTGACGCCGGTCACCTCCAGGGGATCGTATCCGTAGGCCTCGAAGGTGAGCGTGTAGGTGCCGTCGTCCAGCAGCTTGTAGTAGTCGCCGTTGGCGGGATCGGTGTGCACGGACTTGGCGTTCCCCGTCACGGTGACCGTGGCGTTCAGGGGCAGGCCGGTGGACGAGCTGGTCACCACGCCGTTGACGCCGTAGCGCGCGGCCTTGGCGTAGTGCATCAGGCTCTCGCGGTTGTCGTCCCAGAGGCCGTCGAGGGCGGTCGCGCTGGGCCACTTGGTATTGTAGATCTCGATGGTGACGTCGATGCAGTCTGTGATGTAGTAGGACCAGTCCTGCAGGCAGCCATGGGTCCAGTACCAGTCCCAGCCGTTGGTGATGCCCTGGGGCCAGTTGCCGTTGTACATGGGCAGGTTGTAGGTGCTGTACTCCAGGCTCAGCTCGATGATGGCGGCCTCGTCCGGCGTCGGGTCGGGGGTGTAGTCCCAGGGGTAGTTCACGACCAGGGCGCCGGTGTGCATGTTGCCGCTGACGACGAAGTGCTGGGCAAGGGCGTCGTCCATGAAGTGGATGGTCTCGATCTCCTGCGTGGGATGGTCGCCCACCGGCTCGGGGAAGTTGCGGTTGAGGTCCACGCCGTTGGCGTTCTCGCGCTCGTGGGCCACGTAGCCGTCCGGGTTGTGCATGGGCATGATGTGGATCTCGTAGTTGTCCACCAGGTAGGTGACGTCCTCGTAGCCGGGCTGCCCGTAGTTGTCCGTGAGGTAGTCCACCCAGAACAGGAGCATCTCCGTGCCCGGGGGCTCGTCGCCGTGCATGGTGCTGGACAGCCGCACCTCGGGCTCGGCCTCGTTGACCTGCACGTTGTCCGAGATGACGATGCCCCACAGCTCGCGGCCCTGGACCGAGTAGCCCCAGACGCAGTCGCGGGCCAGGGTCGGGTGGTCGATCTCGGTCTGCGCCAGGATGGCCCCGATCTGCGCGTGGGTGTGGTAGACGCCCCGCTCGCCGTAGGTGAAGGCGTCGCCGCCGCGCGCGGCCTGGTCGGCCCAGGCGCGCTCGGCCGCCTTGCGCGCCTCGCGCTCCAGGTCGGGCAGGCGGGCGCAGTCGTAGCCGGCGTCCTCGAGGGCCTTGAGCTCGGTCTCGGTGACGCGCGGCTCGAAGACCAGGAGCCCGCCCAGGGGCGTCGTGGGGACCGCCTTCACCTGCTCGCGGTGGAAGGACGCGACGGGCACGCGCGCCAGCAGCTCCTCGAGGGCGGCGGCGTCATCGAGAAGGATGCGCACGGGGAAGTCCGTGAAGGCCTTCTCCTCCCAGAGGGGCAGGCCCCGGGCGTCGGTGGGGATGTCGGCGGCCAGGGCGGCCGCGGCGGCCAGGAGCAGGGCGGCGGCCAGCCCGGCCGCGAGAGTTCGCGCGAAACAGGAACACGGGGATGAAGCCATGACAGCCTTCCTAGGAGTGGGAGCCAGGGGCGGGCGCCCGAGCCAGCGGTATCTGCAGCGTTTCAGCTCTCTAATTGTACCAGATTCAGTCGTTTGCCGCCAGAGCGGGCCGGGGCCGCGGAGCGCGGTCCGGCAGGGTCGGGCGGGCCCTGCCGGCGCGGCTCAGCCGGGCAGGGTCTCCAGGGCCGCCACGACCGCCGCGATGATCTCGTCTGGCGTCGAGGCGCCGGCCGTGACGCCCACCGTCGTCGCGCCCGCGAACCAGGCGGGATCCAGCCCGGCGGCGTCCGTCACCTGGTGGGTGCGCGGGTTCACCGCGCGGCTGATCTCCGTCAGGCGGCAGGTGTTGGCGCTCTTGAATGAGCCCACCACCACCATGACGTCCACCTGCGCCGGCAGCTCGCGGATCTCGCGCTGGTGCACCTTGGTGGGGCCGCAGATGGTGTCCACGTAGCGCAGCTCGTGGACGCGCGGCACCAGCTCGGCCAGGATGCGCCGCACGTTGTCGATGTCCTGGGTGGACTGGACGACGACGCCCACGCGGCGCAGGCGATCGGGCAGGCGCTCGGCCACCTCCTCGGGCCGGGCGATGACCACCGCGCCGTCGGCCTGGCCGGCGATGCCCACCACCTCGTCGTGCCCGTGGTCGCCGATGACCACCAGGCGGTAGCCGGCGGCGGCCATCGTGCGGGCCATGCGGTGGATCTCGTGCACGAGGGGGCAGGTGGCGTCGACGATGCGCAGGCCGCGCCGGCGGGCCTCCGCGAAGACCTCCGGCGCCGCCCCGTGGGCGCGCACGATCAGCGTGGCGCCGGGCGGCACGTCCGCCAGGGAGTCCACCACCCGCACGCCGGCCTCGGCGATGCGGCGGATGACGTGCTCGCTGTGGACGATGTCGCCGAGCATGACGACGGACCCGTCGCCCTGCGCGGCCGCCAGGGCGATGTTGCAGGCGCGCTTGACGCCGAAGCACTGACCGGCGCTGCGGGCGAGGACGATGCGGCGCGGCACGTCGGACCTCCCGGCTGGGTCCCCAAGGTAGGCTCCGCGCCCGCGCCTGTCAAACACGCGGGCGCGGAGCTGTCGGACCGGGAGCGGAAACGCGGAACGGGAGCGTCGCCGCTCCCGTCCCGCTTCGTCGAATCGGACTCGGAGGGAGGCGTCTCTACTCGACGAGAATCATCTTGTGTGTGTGGCGGGCATCGCCCACGGCCACGCGGGCGAAGTAGACGCCCGAGCTGAGGGCGACGCCGGCCTCGTCGCGGCCGTCCCAGGTGAGCCGCGTCGTGACGGACTCGCAGCGGCCCGCGTAGAGGCTGCGCACCAGGCGGCCGCGCGTGTCGAAGACCTGCACGGCCATGGGGCTGCCCAGCATGCCCGCCTCGGCGACGATAGTCAGGCGGGTCGCGGGATTGAAGGGATTCGGGTAGTTGGCGGCCGTGAGCCCCGCCACGGCCGGGGTCGTCGCCAGGGCGCACAGGAACTCGCGCAGCCCGCGCACCTGGTCCGGCGGCAGCAGGTCGCTGTTCTCGATGGTGCCGCTGTAGTTGGCCAGGGAACCGCCGAAGAGGAAGCGGAAGTCCTCGGCCAGGATCTCGTGGGGACGGTTCCGGTGAATGGCCCCCTCGTGATAGACGCTCTCGTCCTCGATGCCGCGCAGGGCGCGGAAGCGGTCCCACAGGGCCTGGTTCGCGTCCGGCAGGCGCGTGTTGTGGAAGACGTGGCCCAGCTCGTGGGTGGTGACCATGTGGGTCACCTCGGCGGGGATGGCGCGCACGCCCGGGCTCAGGTAGATGGTGTGGCCGCCGGCCGAGCTGCTGGTGATGCTCCGGCGCGGCCAGGGCAGCACGTAGATGGCGACCTCGCCCACGGGCCGGGTGCAGGAGACGGCCAGCAGGGCAGCGACGACATCATGGACCTGATGCGGGACGAACTCGCCGCCTTCGGGACGAAGGAGCTCCTCCGGAGCATGGCCGGGCAGGCGCAGCCAGGCGGTCTCGCCCGAGACGGTCACGTAGCGCTCCATGACCTCCGGGGCGGAGTAGATGACGGCCTCGGAGCCCCCGGCGAAGCCGATGCGCTCCTCGGCCGCGGCCGGATCCCCGAGCAGGGCAAGGAGCAGCGCGGCGAGCAGGGCCAGCCAGGCCAGGGAGCGGGCGGCAAGTCGGCTCTGTTTGGTCATTTCGCGCATTCGGGGCTCCTTGCAACGTGTCCACCATGCATTCCGCAATGGGTATTCCGCAGGGCCGACCCTACGGGGAAGCACGGGGAAACCCTCGCCCGTCCTCCGCCGGGAGGCTGTAAGTTGTTATTTTAGAATTACTCGTGGCCGCATCGCGACGAGGCGCAGGCCCCCGCGATGCCGGCCGGCCTCGCCCGGGGCCCGCATGGGGCGCTTGGCCGAGTCCGGCCTGGGGCATTTGACCCGATCCGCAGCCGGTGGGAATCTACAACCGATTCAGTGGCAAGGCGTTGGGACGCGAACAGGAAGGAAGGCCGGAGAGGGGCACTTGACCCATTGACGCAACGTCAATAATCAAGGCCGGTTCCGAGGTGGATCTCGTAGCGGCCGCCGGCTCTCAGGCCGAGTTCCGCCCTCAGGACGTCCTCGAAGGGCGTGAAGAGCCGAAGACCGACACCGAAGCCCAGTGCGCGGGCCTGGCGGCCTCGTGGTAGCAGCTCGCTCCCGCTCCAGAGCAGCCCCCCGTCCAGGAAGAGGAGGCCGTCGCCCTGCAGGTCCACGATGCCCAGGACCGGCAGCGAGAAGGTCAGGCGGGGAAGGACGCTGCGCCGCAGTTCGAGATGGACGACGCCGCGATTGCGGCCGCGCGGGCCGCTGGCCAGGTCGTGGCCCTCCCAGCCAGCGAAGGTCCCGTCGGCGTGGCCGCGCACGGTCTCCATGCCGCCCAGGTCATAGACGCCCTTGTGGAAGAGGGCGCCCCACTGCTGGCTGGCGTCCAGGGCCAGGGCCCCCACCCAGCCCCGGGGCAGGCGCTGATAACGGCAGAGGCACAGGCGGGTCCGCCGCAGGGACACGGAGCTGCCCATGCCGGGATCGAAGAGAGTCGCGTAGACGCGCAGCCGGCTGCCGCGGGTGGGGCGCAGATAGCTGTCGCGGCCGTCGCGCGCGTAGCCGAGGGTGACGGCGTTGGTACGCTCGCGGTAATCGCGGCCCTCGTCGATGAACTCCCGGTCGCCCAGGGACGCCTGGAGCATCAGCTGCTGGGCCTGGGGCCGCCGCCGCTCCAGCGCCATCCAGATGGCCAGCTCGAAGCGGCGGATGCGGAAGCGGTCCTCCGGCTCTTCCCGCTCGCGGTAGACCCAGCCCAGGCTGTGGCCCAGGGGCAGGGTCCCGAGCCAGGGCCGGATCAGGCGCGCCTCGTAGCGATCCTCCCAGCCCAGGGTCCGCTTGACGCGCAGCTCGTCGCGCCGGCCGCGGAGATTGCGGTGGCGATAGGCGATGCCCGCCTGCAACTGGTCGTCGCGCAGCTCGCCGAGGGGATAGAACAGGCCGATGCGCGCGTCGCCGCGCTCCACGACCCGGTAGGCGAGGATCAGGCCGGCCGGCGTCGGCCAGGGCGCGACGCTCACCGCCGCGAAGATGCCCAGGCCCTCCAGGAAGCGCAGGTCGCGCTCGAGGAGGTCCGCGTCGAAGGGTTCCCCGGGCTGGAGCAGCAGCTCGCGCAGGATGGTGGCGTCCCGCGTGTAGCGGTTGCCGGCGAGGCGGATCTCGAAGACGCGCAGGCCGGTCAGGTCGTCGAGATCCTCGGCGGCCAGACGCTCGCTCGTCAGGGGGGCCGGCGCCAGGGGCGGGACCGCCGCGCCGGCGACCGGGCCGGGCGCGGCGGCCGCCGGTCCCGGCGGGACCGCCAGCGAGGCGAGCAGCAGGATGGCGAGGCGCCGGTGTGCGGACATCAGAATCCCCCGCCGGCGAATGTAGCGGGGGATCCCAGGCGCACCAAGCGGATTTGCGTCAGGCCGCCGCCGCCTCCCGCGTGCCGAGGCGCGACTGCACCAGGGCGCCGATACCGAGCAGGAAGATGAAGAGCTCGATGAGGAAGATGACGCCGCCGCCGAGGCTGTGCAGGATCCAGAAGACCACGGCCCAGATGCCCACCGAGAGGTAGCGGTTCACGCCGTGCGTCTCGAAGGTGTAGCGCGAGAGGGCGTACAGAGGCACCAGCCAGCCCAGGAAGGCCAGGCCGATGACCGCCAGGACGGCGAGGAAGGCCACGGGGATGCCGATGAAGGTCAGCACCAGCACCACGATCAGGAGCACGAAGGGAATGGCCAGCAGCAGCGCGATGAGCAGGGTGAGCAGGCCGAGGAAGAAGCTTCGCATGCCGTGGTGGCGCAGGGCCCCGGTCAGGCGCGGCAGGCGCGTGGCCAGGACCAGCAGGCCCACCCAGGACAGGATGAGCATGGCCAGGAGGTTCTGGACGGAGCCGCGGAAGCCCGGGAAGGGCCCGGGCATGATGCCGCGCCGGAAGGGGCGCCAGTCCGATCCGAAGAAGCGGCTGAACCCGGTGCTGACGGGAGTGATCTCGCCGAAGACGTCGGCGCCCGGCTCGACGTCCACCTTGCCGCCGACGCAGACGATGTCGCCCGTCACCTCGCATCCGTCGTAAAGGTTCACGTCGCCCATGACGACGACGATGTCGCCGATGATCTTGCCGTAGATCTCCAGGTCGCCGAAGAGAATGACCTGATCGTTGTGCAGGACCTCGTCGGCCCCGATGGTCAGGTTCTCGCCGAAGGTGACCTGCTCATTGCCGTCGGTGTCGACACGGGTGCGGACGCGACCTTCGCTGCGCCGCACGCGCACGTCGTCGTCGCGACCGACCTGGTACTCGCGATCGCCCTCGCGCACGACGATCCCCGAATCATCGATGATGATCTCCTGGACCCGGGGGCTGGCCGGAGCGCTGTCCGCCGTCGTGTCGGGCGCCGTCGCCACGCTGTCCGCCGCCTGCGCCAGGACCGCGGCCGGCGCCAGGACCAGGCAAGCGAGAAGCAGCCTGGCCAGCGACCGGGGCCTAGCAAAAGAGCGGCGTGACATTGACATGGTGCAGCGCTCCCTTCTGACGCATCCGATACACGGCAAAGACAAGCACGACAGGTGTGCAGCCAGCAAGGACAAACAGGATGACCACCTCTGTGGGCAAGGCGCTGCGTACCAGCCGCTCGGCCTTGGACAGGGTGCGCAGGCTCTCGCGCAGCGGCCGCGCCGTTTGCTCGATGCGGCCGGTGACGGTCCGCGCCGCTTGCAGCGTGCCGGATAGCTCGCGACCCCCTTCGAGCAGGGCGATGGTGGCCGTGTCGCGCAGGCGTTCCTGGGGCGGCTCGGCGGGCGCGAACCACTGGAGCACCGCCGCTAGCAGCAGCAGCGCCGCGGCGGGCGCCAGGATCCACGTGCTGCGCCGCGCCCAGGCGCGCGGGCGCGCCGGCGCCGACCGGTGGGCCATGACGGCGCCGAGCGTGCGGGCGGCGAAGCCCGGCGGCGCCGGGTGCCGCTCGATGGCGCCGAGCATGGTGAACAGGCGGCGCTCCGTTTCCAGGGTCTGCCGGCAGGCGGGGCAGTCCTGGAGGTGCGCCTCGAGGCGACGGCGGGCCCGGCCGCTCAGGAGCCCGTCGAGGTAGTCCCCGAAGGCGGCCCGGATCCGCTCGCATCGCTTCTTCCCGTGGGGCAGGGTCATGGTCTAATCCTCCGTGCCGAGAATACGGATATCGCCCGACGCGGTTTCGATGCGGGCGTCCTCTTTTCCTCCGCCCAGGACGCCGACAAGTCGCTTTCTTGCAATCGTTTCGATTTCGAGAGGAAGGCGACAGCGGATGGCGCCGATGGCCGTCGTCACGTCCACGCGCAGGGAGGCCGTCTTGCGCAGGGTGACGTGGATGTCGCCGCTGGAGCTGGCCAGGTCGATGGACTGCCCCTCGCGGCCCGCGTCGAGGAGCTCCAGGAAGCCACTGGACGTCCTGAGCCACACGGAGCTCTCGGCGCGCGTGACGCGGATGTCGCCGCTGGTGGTGTTGGCGCGCAGGCGGCCCGTCACGTCGTTGACCGCGATGCTGCCGGAGATGCTGCTGACCGTCAGGTTCCCCGTGATGTCGTTCAGCTCAGCGTCGCCGCTGAAACAGGTGATCTCGGCGTCGCCCTCGTGGTCCGCCAGGCGCATGCCCCCGCTGGTGACGCTGATGGTCAGGGGGCCGCGGAGCTCCTGCAGGTCCAGGTAGCCGCTGGTGAGGTTGATGACCATCTCGCCCGACAGGCGGCGCGCCCGCACGTCGCCGCTGGTGGCCCCGAGTACCGCGCCGCCCGCGAGGTCCTGCGCTTCGAGGAGGCCGCTGGTCACGGCCGCCTCGACGGCGACGCGCCGCGGGACGCGCAGCTGCAGGTCCACGCGGACGCTGTAGCCCCGCGGGAGCTTGGCGCCGCGCGAGAACAGGGGCTTCCCGTCCAGGAGGGGCCGGACCAGGACGCGGCCCGCGCGGTCTTCGTCAGGCGCGATCTCGACGCCCAGCTGGCCCATGAGGTCCATGGCCTGATCGCCGCTCCGGCCGCGGACGCGGTAGAGCACGTCCAGGTGGAGATCCTCGCGGTCCTCGCCGATCATCTCGACCCGGCCGGAAGGATTGCGGACCTCGAGGCTCGTCAGGGGCGCTGCGCTGTAGGTGCGCGTCTCGTTGCGCTTGTACTCCCCGGCCCCCGCCGTGGCGGCGAGCGCGCCGACGAGCAGCGCGAGGCCGAGGGGCCGTCCCAGGCTAGAGCACCTCATCACGGTTCAACCTCCTTTTGACCTGCTCCCGGGCCCGGTGGATGCGGATCTTGACGGTGCCGATGGGCAGGTCGAGAATCTGCGCGATCTCCTCGTAGCTCAGGTCCTCCCGGTGCCTCAGCAGCAGGATCACCCGGTAGTGCTCGGGCAGGTCGGCCACCGCCTCGTCCAGGAGGCGCATCTGCTCGGAGGCGTGGGTCCGATCGGCGGGATCGGGACCCAGTCCCGCCGGCTCCCGCCGGAAGGAACCATCGCTGGTGCTGATATCCTCATCCAGCGAGTAGGCGATGCGCCTTGACTTGCGAAGGTGGTCGATGCAGAGGTTCGAAGCGATCTTGAAGACCCAGGAGGCGAAGCTGTAGCGCTCGTCGTACTGCTCGAGGCGAGTCAGCGTCCTGACGAAGGCCTCCTGGGCGATGTCCTCTGCCTGGCCGGTATCCCTGACCATCCTGTGGCAAAAGTTGTATACAGGATCCTGATAGCGATGCAGAAGGGCCTCGTAGGCCTTCCGGTCTCCGCGGAGGCAGCGGCGGATCAGCGTGCGATCCTCTGCACTCACCCTCGCTGCCCTCCCTACGGGACCGGAGCCCGAACGTTACCCATCCGGAAGCCCGCAGCGCGCGGACGCCGGCACACGGAGGTCCCAGTCTATTTGAGAGAATCGGTAAGGCGAAGCTTTTTCACTCTCGCCTACGAGCATCTGGGCACGCTGGCGCTGTTCGGTTTCCTGCGCGCGCTGCCCTGGCTGCTGTTCGTTCTTGTCCTGACCTTCCTGCCGCCCGACCTGCTGCCGCGCGCGGCCTGGCTGGGGCTCCTGGCCGGCCTCGCCCTCCTCGCCCTGGCGGCCGGACCCTGGCTGACCGGCGGCGTCTATCATCTGGCCACGCGCCTCGCCCGCGGCGAGAGCCCCGCCTGGCGCGACGCCCGGCCGGGATTCGGACGGCGCTACGGCGTGCTGCTCGCGTGGGAACTTCTCCAGGCGTTGCTGGCCCTGGTGCTCGCGCACAATCTCCTCCTCGCGCTGCGCGGGCCGGTGCCGGATCCCGGCTTCGGAGACCGCCTGGCGCTGGCTGCCGGCGTGTGGATCTGGATATCGATCCGCGCGTGGGGCTTCAGCTTCCTTCCCCTGCTGGCCGGCCGCGGGCTGGACCTCCGGGAGACGGCCCGCGAAACCCTGCTCCTCATCCTCGGGGAACCGCGTCACGCCCTCGGCCAGTTCGCCGTCCGCCAGATGCTGCTGCTGCTCCTGGTGCTCAGCGGCGTGGGGATCGTGGCGGGGCTGGGCAGCCTGCCGGCCCTGCACGCCTGCCTCGGCGTGCGGGCGGCGCTGCGCCGGCGGGGCCTGGATCTGGTCCCGCCGGGCCAGGCGCCGCCCACCGGCGGCCTGCCCCGGGACGAGGGTTGGCGCGGTTTCTGGCGGCCCTGGGAGTAGCCCCGCGGGCCGACGCTTTCCCCTTGACGGGGACGGTCGCTCGCGCCCATAACCGGTCCGGGCGGCCGCTCCGGCGCGCCCGTCCCCATGCCCGAGGAGGCCCGTCATGAGCACAGTCGAGGAGATCCTCGCCCGCGAGATCCTGGACAGCCGCGGCAACCCCACCATCGAGGTGGAGGTCTACCTGGATAGCGGGGACGTGGGGCGCGCGGCGGTGCCCTCGGGAGCCTCCACGGGCGAGCACGAGGCCCGGGAGCTGCGCGACGGCGACCCCGCCCGCTACGGCGGCAAGGGCGTCCTGCGGGCCGTGCAGAACGTCAACGAGACCATCCGGCCCGAGCTGATCGGCCTCGACGCCCTCGACCAGCCGCTCATCGACTCGACCCTGCTGGACATCGACGGCACCTACAACAAGGAGAAGCTCGGCGCCAACGCGATCCTCGGCGTCAGCCTGGCCGTGGCCAAGGCGGCCAGCGCCTACCTGGACCTGCCCTTCTACCAGCACCTCGGGGGCGTCAACGCGCGCACGCTGCCGGTGCCCATGATGAACATCATCAACGGCGGGCAGCACGCCGACAACACGGTGGACCTGCAGGAGTTCATGATCATGCCCACGGGGGCTCCCAACTTCCACGAGGCCGTCCGCATGGGCGCCGAGGTCTTCCACAGCCTCAAGACCGTGCTGGGCGACCGCGGCCTGTCCACGGCCGTGGGCGACGAGGGGGGCTTCGCGCCGAACCTGGCCAGCAACGAGGACGCCCTGCGCGTCATCCTCGAGGCCATCGAGAAGGCCGGCTACCGCCCCGGCGAGGACATCCACCTGGCCCTGGACGCGGCGGCCAGCGAGTTCCACGAGGACGGCGTCTACACCCTGACCGGCGAGGGCGGGCGCCGTCTGAGCGCCGTGGAGATGGTGGACTACTACGCCGGCCTCGTGGAGCGCTACCCCATCGTCTCCATCGAGGACGGCCTCGCCGAGGACGACTGGGACGGCTGGAAGATCCTCACCGAGCGCCTGGGCGACAACATCCAGCTGGTGGGCGACGACATCTTCGTCACCAACACGGACCGCCTCGTGCGCGGCATCGAAGAGGGCATCGCCAATTCCATCCTCATCAAGCTGAACCAGATCGGCACCGTCACCGAGACCCTGGACTGCATCGAGACCGCCAAGCGCGCGGCCTACACCAACGTCATCTCTCACCGCAGCGGCGAGACCGAGGACGTCAGCATCGCCCACGTGGCCGTGGCCACCAACGCCGGACAGATCAAGACCGGCAGCCTCAGCCGCACGGACCGTGTGGCCAAGTACAACGAGCTGCTGCGCATCGCGGAGGAACTGGAGGAGCAGGGCCGCTTCGAGGGCCTGCAGGCGCTCAACTTCAGCGCCTGAGGCGCACAGGACAGGACCATGGCCGGAGAGAGGACACCCTCCCACGCTCCCTTTCTCCGCCGACCCTGGACGCGGGGCCGCATCGGCGGCCGCACGGTCAAGGGCGGCCTCTGGCTCGCCATCGCACTGCTCACCTGCCTGCTCCTGTTCGGCGAAACCGGCTGGGTGAACCAGGCACGCCTGGAGGCCCGGCGGGTCGCCCTGGAGCGCGAACTGGAATCCCTGCGCTACGACGCCGCCCGCCTGGAGGCCGAACGCGCACGCCTGGCCGACGATCCCGCCTACCGCGAACGCGTCGCCCGCGAGGAATGGGGCTTCAAGAAGGACGGCGAAACGGTCTACCAACTGCGCCGTCTCGATTGAGCCGCCTGGCCCGCTGATTGCACTTTTGTTTAATCCGTACGCTATGTTTAATGCTTGTGGTGCCTGATTGCGGAAAAGGCTTCTTTCCTTGCATGCAAATGCCGTTTTGTTAGTATATCGCGGTTCCGGGGCGCGAGATGGCGTGGCGCACTCTCACCACGACACAGCGTCACCCGGCACTCCGATCGTTGTGGCAGTTACCGTTCCTAACGGCGAGTCGTTGGTTTCGACAGCGAACGAGGTAGTCTATGAGTTCCACACTCGAATCAGCGGTCAAGGAGATCTGTCGGGCGTGCGGCAACGATCGCATGCGCATGATGGACATCGTCCGCGCGGTTCAGGAGAAGTTCGGCTGCGTCGACAGCCAGGCGATGTCCCTGATCGCCAAGGAGGTCTCCGTTCACCGCGTCGAAGTGGAGAGCGTCGTGTCCTTCTACGCGTTCCTCTCCAGCCAGCCCAAGGGCAAGGTGGTGATCCGCCTCTGCGACGACATCATCGACGAGATGAAGGGCGGCCGGAAGGTGGCGGAGGCCCTGAAGGACAAGCTGGGCATCGACTTCGGCGAGACGACGGCGGACGGACGCATCTCGCTGGAGCACACGCCGTGCATCGGCATGTGCGACCAGGCGCCCGCCGCCCTGATCAACGACGAGGTCGTCACCTACCTCTCGGCTGACAGCGCCCGCGACATCATCGACAAGCTCCAGAGCCACATGGATCCCAAGAAGCTGGTCAGTCGCCTCGGCGACGGCAACAACGCCCACGACCTGGTCCGCTCCATGGTGCACAACAGCATCCGCAAGGAAGGTCCGGTGATCTTCGGGACCATGGCGCCGGGCGACGGGCTGCGCAAGGCGCTGGCCATGAGCCCCCAGGAGGTCATTCGCGACGTGAAGACCTCCCGCCTGCGCGGGCGCGGCGGCGCCGGATTCCCCACGGGCATGAAGTGGGAGTTCACGCGCGGCGCCCCCGGCGACGATCGCTTCGTCATCTGCAACGCCGACGAGGGCGAGCCGGGCACCTTCAAGGATCGGGTCATCCTGACCGAGCGCTCCGACCTGATGTTCGAGGGCATGACCATCGCCGGCTACGCCATCGGCGCCGACACCGGCATCATCTACCTCCGCGCCGAGTACGCCTACCTGCGCGCCTTCCTCGAGCACGCGCTCGCCGAGCGCCGCAAGGCGGGGCTGCTGGGCAAGAACATCCTCGGCAAGCACGGCTTCGACTTCGACATCCGCATCCAGATGGGCGCCGGTGCCTACATCTGCGGCGAGGAGACGGCCCTCATCAGCTCCTGCGAGGGCCTGCGGGGCGACCCCAAGAACCGCCCCCCCTTCCCGGCGCAGAAGGGCATCTACGCGAAGCCGACCGTGGTCAACAACGTCGAGACCTTCTGCTGCGTCGCCCGCATCCTGGAGAAGGGGCCGGGCTGGTTCGCCGAGATGGGCTCCGAGGGGAGCACGGGCACCAAGCTCCTGAGCATCGCCGGCGACTGCTCCAAGCCCGGCGTCTACGAGGTCCCCTTCGGCATCACGCTGCGCGAGATGCTCGAGATGTGCGGCGCGAAGGACACCCTCGCGGTCCAGATGGGCGGCGCCAGCGGCGTCATGGTCGGCAAGGCCCAGTTCGACCAGACGATCTGCTACGACGACCTGGCCACGGGCGGATCGGTCATGGTCTTCGACCAGAGCCGCGACGTGCTCGCGGTGGCGAGCAAGTTCATGGACTTCTTCATCGAGGAGAGCTGCGGCTACTGCACCCCCTGCCGCGTGGGCAATCCGCTGCTCAAGGAGCGGCTGGACCGCATCCGCGCGGGCAAGGGCGAGCCGGGCGACCTGGATTACCTGCAGGACCTCGGCGAGACCGTCACCATCGCGAGCCGCTGCGGCCTCGGCCAGACCTCGGCCCGGCCGGTGCTCTCGACCCTCGCGAACTTCCGCGCGATCTACGAGCGGCTGGTCAAGCCGGCGGTCGACGGCCTCCAGCCAGCCTTCGATATCCACGCCGCCCTGGCCGACTCGACGGAGATCACCGGGCGCGAATCCGTCCACTTCCAGCGCTAGGGGTGTGCCATGAGCGACACGATCACCCTGACTATCGACGGCAGGAAAATCCAGGGCGAGCCGGGCCAGACCATCCTGGAGGCGGCCGAAGCGGCGGGGGTCTACATCCCCCGCCTCTGCGCCTTCGAGGGCCTGGTGCCGCACGGCTCCTGCCGCGTCTGCACCGTGATGGTGAACGGGAGGCCCCAGGCCGCCTGCACGCAGCCCATCGCCGAGGGCATGCTCGTCGAGAACGACACCGCGCAGATCCTCGCGATACGCCGCAACATCATCGACATGCTCTTCGTCGAGGGCAACCACTTCTGCATGTTCTGCGAGAAGAGCGGGAACTGCGAGCTGCAGGCCCTGGCCTACCGTTTCGGCATCACGGCGCCCAAGTACCCGTACCTGTTCCCGAGCCGGGACGTGGACGCCTCGCACCCCGACATCTTCATCGACCGCAACCGCTGCGTCCTCTGCGGCCGCTGCGTGCGGGCTTCCCGCGATCTCGACGGCAAGAACGTCTTCGAGTTCGTCGGACGGGGTCCGGAGAAGCGGGTGGCGGTGAACGCCGAGGCCCGGCTCGTCGACACCGACATCGACGTGACGGACAAGGCCCTCGACGTCTGTCCGGTCGGCGCCCTGCTCAAGAAGCGCGTCGGCTACGCGGTGCCCGTGGGCCGGCGCCTCTACGACCACAAGCGCATCGGCTCGGACATCGAGCAGCCGGCCACAACGAAATAGGGGGGATGACCATGGCGAAACCCAAGGTAGCAACGACGTCACTCTGCGGCTGCTTCGGCTGCCACATGTCTATCCTGGACATCGACGAGCGCATCCTGAAGCTCGTGGAGCTGATCGACTTCGACAAGTCCCCCATCAACGACATCAAGGAGTTCACCGGCCGGTGCGCCGTGGGCCTGGTCGAGGGCGGCTGCGCCAACGAGGAGAACGTCCGCGTGCTGCAGGACTTCCGCAAGCACTGCGACATCCTCATCTCGCTCGGCGACTGCGCCATCAACGGCGGCATCCCGGCCATGCGCAACAACATCCCGCTGAAGGAGTGCCTCGCGGAGGCCTACATCAACGGGCCGACGGTTCACAACCCCAGCGGGAAGATCCCGAACGACAGCGAGATCCCGCTGCTCCTCAACCGGGTCTACCCCTGCCACGAGGTGGTCAAGATCGACTACCACCTCCCGGGCTGCCCTCCCTCGGCGGACACCATCTGGGAGGCCCTCGTGGCCCTTCTCAGCGGCAAGCCGCTGGAGCTCGGGTACGGCCTGGTGAAGTACGAC
>JAFGBK010000080.1 GCA_016933175.1 Candidatus Krumholzibacteriota bacterium
CGCCGGTCGCGACGGCCGGATCGCCGGACCCGCGAGGCGGGATCAGTGGGCGGCGTCGCCGCCGGGATCGTCGTCCGCGTCGGCGAGGACGGCGGGCGCCTCGACGAGGGCGAGCAGCTCCTCGTCGCCCAGCACCAGCAACAGCTCGGCCAGGCGCGTGCCGATGAGCTCGGCGGACTCGCGCGGCCCCTGGATGGCGTCGCGGATGAAGGAGCTGCTGTCGGGCGTCGCCAGGACGCCCTCGATGATGCAGGTGTAGCTGTCGCAGGCGGCGTGCACGCCCAGGGGCAGCTCGGGGTTGCCCCCCAGCCGGTCCAGGAAGGCCCGCTCGGCCACGGTCTCCAGGCGGCTGGTCTGGTCCTGCAGGGGCGCCACCAGCTCGACCAGGTCCTCCTCGCCGCGGCGGGCCAGGAAGCCCAGGCAGCCCTGCCCCGGCGCCGGCAGCAGGATCTCCTCGCGGACGATCTCCCGCGCCTCGCCCTGCAGGCCCAGCCGCTCCAGGCTCTCGGCGCTCAGGATGAGCCCCGCCAGCTCCTGGCTCTCCATCTGCTGGAGGCGGCTGTCCACCGAGCCGTGCAGCTCGACGATCTCCAGGTCGTAGCGGTGCAGCAGCAGCTGGGCGCGCTGCCGCTGGTGGCTGACGCCCACGCGCGCCCCCGGGGGCAGCTCCTCGATGAGCTGGTAGTCCCGCGAGACGAAGGCGTCGAAGGGATTGATGCGCTCCGAGGCGCCGATGAGCTGGATGTCCTCCGGCAGGCGGACGGGGATCTCCTTGAGCAGGTGGACGACCAGGTCCACCTCGCGCCGGCGCAGGGCCTCCTCCAGCTCCTGGATGTAGGACTCGGAGTCCTCGGCCGAGTAACGCACGCCCGTTTCATAGGGCACGATCTCGACCGCGAGCTTCGGATTCTCCTCGCGCAGCTCCGCCACGACCTTCGCGACGGCCAGCTCGGCGACACGGCTCTTCCTTATTCCAATTCGGAGTGTCTTCATCCGGATCGTGGATGATCCTAAATCGGCGCACCGGGGGGGTCAAGGGAAGAGCGCGCCAGGGACGGGCGAGGAAACACCGGGGGTGAAGGATAGAGGACATCGGGGGCGGGCGAGGCTTTCCCCGAGCGAACTTCGGAGCGTGAGCGAGGGGGAAGCCTCGCCCGCCCCCCGCGGCCTCACCCTTCACCCCGCCGCGCCCGCTAGGGTCGCCACGAACGAAGAACCTCGACGATGCGTTCCGCCGCATGACCATCCCACAAGGGCGGGACGGAGTGCGGCTGCGGGGGACCGTCGAGGGCGTCGACGATGGCGGCGCGGATGGCCGCGGGGTCGGTGCCCACGAGGCGGTTGGTGCCCAGCTCGATGGTGACGGGCCGCTCCGTGTTCTCGCGCAGGGTCAGGCAGGGGATGCCCAGCACCGTCGTCTCCTCCTGGATGCCCCCGCTGTCGGTCATGACGATGCGGGCGTCCCGCATCAGGCGCATGAAGTCCAGGTAGCCCAGGGGGTCCACCAGGCGCAGGCCCAGCGGCTCGGCGTCGATGCCGAAGGCCTCGATCATCTTGCGCGTGCGCGGGTGCACGGGCCAGACGCAGGGCATGCGGCGGCCGGCCTCCCCGAGGGCCTCCAGGATGCCGCGGAAGATGTCGGGGTCGTCCACGTTGGAGGGCCGGTGCAGGGTGATGAGCCCGTAGCCGCCGGCCGCCAGGCCGAGGCGCTCCATCACGTCGCTGCCGGCGGCCTTCGCCAGGTAGAACTGCTGCGAGTCGATCATGACGTTGCCCACGAAGTGGATCTTCGCGGGGTCGATCCCCTCGCGCTTCAGGTTCTCGTCGGCGTCGGCGCAGGTCGTGAACAGCAGGTCGGCGAGAACGTCGGTGACCAGGCGGTTGATCTCCTCGGGCATGGTCCGGTCGCCGCTGCGCAGCCCGGCCTCCACGTGGGCCACGGGCACCCAGAGCTTGGCGCAGACCATGCTGCAGGCCGCCGTGCTGTTGACGTCCCCCACCACCATCACCAGGTCGGGCGTCTCGTCCAGGACGACCTTCTCGAACTCCACCATGATGCGGGCGGTCTGCTCGGCGTGGGAGCCGCTGCCCACGCCCAGGTAGATGTCGGGCCGGGGAAGCTCCAGGTCCTCGAAGAAGACCTTGGACATGTTGTGGTCGTAGTGCTGGCCCGTGTGGCAGAGGCGGCCCGCGATGCCGCTGCCGGCCAGGGCCCGCATGATGGGCGCCATCTTCATGAAGTTGGGCCGGGCGCCGACCACGCCGATGAGCTTCATCGCGCCTCCTCGTCGACCTGGCCGTAGGAGGCGTAGCGCAGCCCCGCGTCGGCCATGATGCGGGCGTTGAAGATGTTGCGGCAGTCCACCACCAGCGGGCGCTTGAGCAGCGCGGCCACCCGCTGCAGGTCGAGCACGCGGAACTCGTTCCACTCGGTGACGATGATCAGCGCGTCGGCGCCGTCCAGGCACTCGTAGGTGCCGGGCGCCAGGTCCAGATCGGGAAGGACGCGCCGGGCGTTGGCGCCGGCCACGGGGTCGAAGGCCCGCTCGCGGGCCCCCTTCTCGCGCAGGCGGCGGATGATCTTGAGGCTGGCCGCCTCGCGGACATCGTCCGTGTTGGGCTTGAAGCTGAGGCCGAGCACGGCCACCCGCATCCCCGCGATGTCCCCGCCGGCCAGGGCCGCGAGCTTCTCGACGGCCCGCTCCGGCTGGCGCTCGTTGGCCGCGATGGCGGCGCGCACGACGCCCATGGCCACCGCCTGCTCGTCGGCCATGGTCACCAGGGCCTTGGTGTCCTTGGGGAAGCAGGAGCCGCCGAAGCCCGCCCCCGCGTGGAGGAACTTCGCGCCGATGCGACCGTCCAGGCCCATGCCGCGGGCCACCACCTGGACGTCGGCGCCCATCCTCTCGCAGAGCTCCGCGATCTCGTTGATGTAGGAGATCTTCACCGCCAGGAAGGCGTTGGACGCGTACTTGATCATCTCGGCGCTCTCGATGCCCGTGAAGAGGATGGGCGTCTCGTTGAGGAAGAGCGGCCGGTAGATCTCGCGCATCAACTCGCGCGCGCGCTCGGACTCCACGCCCATGATGACGCGGTTGGGGCGCAGGAAATCGCCGATGGCCGACCCCTCGCGCATGAACTCGGGATTGGACACCATGTCGAAGCGGGCCTCGGGGCCGGCCGCCTCGCGGATGATGGCGGCCACCCGCCGGTTGGTGCCCACGGGCACCGTGCTCTTCTGGACGACGACGTGGTAGCCGTCCAGGTGGCGCCCGATCTCCCCGGCCACCCCGAAGACGGCGCTGAGGTCGGCTTCGCCGCCCTGGCCCTCGGGCGTGCCCACGGCGATGAAGATCACCATGGAGTCCGCGATGCACGCGACCAGGTCGGTGCTGAACGACAGGCGCCCCGCCGCGCGGTTCCGCTCCACGAGTTCCGCGAGGCCCGGCTCGTAGAAGGGGATCACGCCGCGCTCCAGGGCCGCGATCTTCTCCTTGTCGATGTCGTAGCAGATGACGCGGTTCCCGAAATCGGCCATGCAGGCGCCGGAGACCAGGCCCACGTAACCGGTGCCGATCACCATGATGGATGTCACGCGGCATCCTCCTCGGAAACGCGGCGGCGCCAGTCCTCCATCACGCGGGACAGGGTCTCGGCGAAGGAGAAGCGCGGCGCCCAGCCGGTGGCTTGCTTCAGCTTGTCGGGGCGACCCCTGAGGACGGGCTGGTCCAGGGGCCGCAGCAGGGACGGATCCGTGACAATCTCGATCCGGCGGTCGGAAAGCGCAAGGAGCCCCGCGAGGCCCTCGCGGATGCTGTGCACGGATCCCGAGCAGACGTTGTAGGCCTCGCCGGCCTCGCCGCGCTCGAGCAGCAGGGCGTAGGCCTCGCTCACATCGGCCACGTCCGTGAAATCACGGCGCGCCTCCAGGTTGCCCACGCGGATGACGGGCTCCTGGAGGCCCGCCTCGACCCGGGCGATCTGCCGGGCGAAGGCGGGCAGGGCGAAGCGGGGCCGCTGGCCGGGTCCGGCGTGGGGAAAGCCGCGCGTGACGATGACGGGCAGATCCCAGGTGCGGGCGTACTGCCCGGCCAGCAGCTCGGCGGCGGCCTTGCTGGCGCCATAGGGATTGGTGGGCCGCATGGGCAGGGACTCGTCCAGGGGCTCCTCGCCGGCCTGGCCGTAGACCTCGGCGGAGCTGGTGAAGAGCAGCCGGGCCGCGGGCGCGGCGCGGCGCAGGGCCTCGAGCAGCATCAGCGTGGCGGTGAGGTTGGCGCGGAAGGTGCCGGCGGGATCCACCAGGGACAGCCCGGGCGCGCTCTGGGCGGCCAGGTGCGCCACGGCCTCGGGATCGAACTCCGCCACCAGGTCGGCGAGCGCCTTGTCGACGGCCAGGTCCGCGGCGCGCACGGTCACGGGGCGGCCGCCCGGGCCCAGGGGCAACTCGCCATCCTGCGCGAGATCGATGCCGAGCAGCTCGTGGCCGGACTCCATCAGGCGCGGGGCGAGGTGTCGCCCCACGAAGCCGGTGATGCCCGTGACCAGGACCCTCATGCGGGGATGCCCTGGACACCGCCGAGACGCTCCCGCCAGTAGTCGAGCAGGTCCTCGAGGGTCCGGCGGAAGGGAATGACCGGCTCCCAGCCCGTGGCCGCCCGCAGCCGGCTCGCGTCGCCCTCCAGGCGCGGCACGTCCGAGGGGCGCATGCGCTCGGGATCGGGGATGATCTCCACGTCGAGGCCCGTCAGCTCGATGAGCTGGTCGAGGACCTCCTGGATGGACCAGCTCCGGCCCGTGGCGACGTTGTAGACCTCGCCGGGCTCGCCCTTGTCGAGGGCCAGCCAGTAGCCGCGGACGATGTCGCGCACGTCGGTGAAGTCGCGGCGCGCCTCGAGGTTGCCGACGCTGATCCGCGGCGGCTGCCGCCCCTTCTCGATGCGGACGAGCTGGTAGGCAAAGTCGCTGCAGACGAAGAAGGGCGGCCGCCGCGGACCCGTGTGGTTGAAGCCCCGCGTGCGGACCGCCTCGAGGCCGTAGCTGTGGAAGTACTGATAGGCCATCATGTCCTGGCCGACCTTGCTGACGGCGTAGGGCGACAGGGGCCTGAGGGGCTGGTCCTCGGTGATGGGCAGCTCGTCGGGATGGACCAGGCCGTACTCCTCGCTGGAGCCGGCGATCTGGACCCGGCAGTCGTCGAGCTTCGCCGCGCGGAGGGCCTCGAAGAGGTTGAGCTGGCCGAGGATGTTGGTGCCCAGGCTCTCGTGGGGCGCCTTCCAGCTCGTGGGGACGAAGCTCTGGGCCGCCAGGTGGAAGATGGCGTCGGGCCGGAGGGACGCCACGAGGTCCCGCGTGGCGCTGGGATCCCGGATGTCGCACTCCAGCAGGCGGACGCGGCCCTCCAGGTGGGCGACGTTCTCGCGGCGGCTCCGCCAGCGATGGGTGCCGACCACCTCCACCTCGGGATGCTCGGCGAGGAGGTAGTCGGCCAGATGGCTTCCGGCGAAGCCGGTGATGCCGGTGATCAGGACTCTCATGACGCGCCTCCGGATGGGGGACGGCGTATCCTAAGCCCTTGCCGGGATTGCGTCAACGCCCCTTCGGTCGATACGGTGCCAGGGGCGCGGGAGGTCCTCTCTCGGCTCCGCTTCGAAGTCGCTTCACAGGATCCTCGCCCCTCCCCCGCGACGCCTCTGCCGAAGGGACGGTGGCGCGATCATTGTATCGTCCCCCGCAGCGCCTCTGCCGAAGGGGCGGTGGCGCAATCCGTTGCGCGAGCCCGATATGCCCTTCCCCGCCGGACGCGACGCCCGCGATGGGGGCAGGTGCGGCACTTCCCGCGAGGCGACTTCGAAGCGGAGCCGAGCGGGAAGGTGCCGCACCTGCCTTCACCGGGGACTATCGCGTCCGGCGGGGGCGGATCGGGCTCAATGGCGCCCGGCGGCTGCCGATAACAGAGGTGCCGGGACGCCGACGCCCGAGGGGGGCGGATCGTGCCCGGCGGGAGCGCGATGGCCCTGCGCATCAACCACGATCCGGTGTCCCTGAACACCTGGCGCTGGCTGGCCACCCAGGAGCGCGGCCTCACGCGCTCCCTGGAGCGCCTCAGCTCGGGGCTGCGCATCAACCGCGCATCGGACGCGCCGGCCGGGCTGGTAATATCCCAGAACCTGCGGGCGCGCATCGTGGGCCTGGACCAGGCCATCGAGAACAGCGCCATCGCCGCCGCCGAGATCCAGACGGCCGAGGGCGCCCTGGTCGAGATCCATGCCCTGCTGCGCGGCATGCGCGAGCTGGCCGTGCACGCGGCCAACGCGGGGGCCAACGACGCCGCCAGCCTGGCCGCCGACCAGGCCGAGATCGAGGACTCCCTGGCCAGCATCCGCAACATCGTCGACCAGACCCGCTTCGGCGACAAGCAGCTCCTGGACGGCAGCAACGGGGTGCGAGGCACCATCTCCGGCCTGTCCGTCAGCCCCCAGTCCTTCCGCTTCCTCGGCGCCACGCAGGACACGGCCGCGGGTGACTTCGTGGTGGACGTCACGACGGCGGCCAGCCAGGCGACGGTACAGACCGCGAACTCCGCCCCCATCACCGGCATCGCCGCCGACGAGACGCTGACCCTCGCCGTGGCGAGCACGGGCGTCAGCGTCGAGGTGGGGCTCGCGGCGGGCGACGACGCCCAGACCATCGCCGACCGCATCAACGCCGCCGCGGCGGCCACCTGGGTGCGGGCCTACGTCGTGGGCAACGACCTGCGGCTCATCAGCGAGGTCTACGGCAGCCGGGGCGACTTCACCGTCGCCAGCGACAACCCGGCCGCGGATGGCAGCCAGAGCGGCTTCGCCGGCGGCGCGGGGGACGCCGGCGCCGGCGCGGACATCGCCGGCACCTACACCTGGCGGGGCGTGGCCCGCCAGGCCGACGGCGAGGGCGCCGTCCTCGCGGGGCGGGCCGGCACGGTGGCCGCTGGCCTGCGCGTGCGTTACACGGGCGCCATCCCCGGCAACGTGGGCTCCGTGCGGATCTCCAACGACAGCCTGCGCTTCCAGGTGGGCTCCGAGGCGAACCAGCAGGTGACCCTGGCCATCGACGCGGTCTCCCCCGAGACACTGGGCGTCCTGGCAGAGGAGCCGGGCGGCGGCAACCGGTTCGCCAGCCTGGCCGAGATCCACGTCCTCGACCCCGAGGCGGCCGGCGACGCGATGGCCCTCATCGACGCGGCCATCGAGGAGGTCAGCAGCCTGCGCGGCCGGCTGGGCGCCTTCCAGAGCCAGGCCCTGGCGAGCGGCCTCAACAACC
Source organism: Candidatus Krumholzibacteriota bacterium (assembly GCA_016933175.1). Taxonomy (GTDB): domain Bacteria; phylum Krumholzibacteriota; class Krumholzibacteriia; order JACNKJ01; family JACNKJ01; genus JAFGBK01. Next base: position 7,300 of record JAFGBK010000080.1, read on the forward strand.
TGGGCGTGGCGCGGGAGAACCTCGTGGCCGCCGAGTCCCGCATCCGCGACACGGACATGGCCGCGGAGGTGGCCGTCATGGCCCGCCACGCGATCCTCCTGCAAGCGGCCGCGACCATGCTGGCCCACGCCGGCGCCGCCCCGCGCTCCGTCCTGACCCTCCTGCGCTAGTTCTTCCCGCCGCAGCGCAGCGAAGCTCCCGGCGGACGGTCCGCCGCACGCGCGGCCAGGGCGGCCACGGCCGCTTCGAGTTCGCCGGCGCGATCCAGGGCCGCGCGATGGACCGTGGCCTCGATCCAGTGCCCGTCCCGGCGCTCCACGCGCAGGCGGTGCCCGTCGAATCCCAGCGACGCGATGTCACCAACGGGCACGCGCACGCGGCGCAGCAGGTTCATGCGCACCGTGACGCCGCCGGCGCCCACGCGCAGCGTCTGGCGGACCAGCGCACGGACCTTGAGCAGCGCGAGAACGAGGTAGGCGGCGCCCACGCCCATGAGCACGACGGGCAGGGTGCGGGGAGCGGCGAGCATCTTGTCCACACCGTCGAGGATGTACACGGCACCGGTGAGGGCGAACAGGACGCGCTCGAGCTGGTCGCGGCGGCGCGGCGTCAGTCGCGCGTAGCGCGCCCCGGTGACGATGTTGAGCAGGGCGCTCAGCAGCATCAGCCCGACGAAGGTCCGCACGAAGGCGGCGGATCCGCCAGCCGCCGACAGGCGGTCCATGGCGCTGAGGACCAGGGGCAGGGCCACGAGGAAGAAGCTGAGCCGCACGATGGGCTGCAGCCGCGAGACCTCCACGTCCGCGACGCGGAGGCTGATTGCCGCGGCTCCCGGCGCAGGCGGTGCGGCAACGGCCGATTCGCGTCCCGTCTCCATGCCCGCATCCTAGCAGGTCGCCGGGTCGGTCGGCGACGTGAATGACGAACCGGGCCGGCTTGTAGTAGCATGCGTCGAACCCGGCGCAACCACGATACCCGATGCGAGGAGGCAACCATGACGCCGTCCCGGCCCCTTTACCTGCACGAGGAGATCCTCCTCCTGGCCTTCCGGAACAAGAAGGGCACCCTGGCGGCCGAGGAGACGAAGTTCCAGCACGCGCTGGGCGGCGCCATCCTGGCCGAGCTGCTACTCCAGGGGCGAGCGGGCGTCGAGGAGGAGCGCCGGAAGAAGTTCGTCGCCCTGCGCAACCGCCGGCCCCTCGGCGAGCCGGTGCTGGACGAGGCCCTGACCAAGCTGCGCGACGCCAAGCGCCGCGCGTCGCTGAAGACCTGGGTGATGCGCTTCGCCGGCATGAAGCGGCTCCGGCACCGCGTGGCCCGGCAGCTCTGCCGCCGCGGCATCCTACGGGCCGACGAGGACAAGGTCCTCCTGATCTTCACGCGGAAGATCTACCCCGAGCTGGACCCGCGCCCCGAGCGCGCGCTGGTGGAGCGCCTGCGCGCGGCCATCTTCGCCGACACCGGCGACGTGGACGCGCGCACGGCCATCCTGGTCTCGCTGGCGGACAAGACCGGCCTGCTCAAGCTCGCCTTCGACAGGAAGGACCTCAAGGCACGCAAAGCGCGGATCGCAAGCCTCGCCGCTGGCGAGGCCGTCGGCCAGGCCGCCAAGGCGGCCACGGACGCGGCGCAGGCCGCGATCCTGGTGGCGGTCATCGCGCCCTAGCGACCGCCGGCGGCCGCTGGGGCGCCGGCGCCCGGCCTAGCCCGCGAAACGCTTCGCCACGAAGTCCCAGTCGACGAGCTCGAAGAAGGCCGCGACGTACCTGGGCCGGGCGTTGCGGTAGTCGATGTAGTAGGCATGCTCCCAAACGTCGCAGGTCAGCAGTGGCGTCGGCCCGTCCCGCAGGGGGTTGGCGGCGTTGCTCGTGTTGACGATGTCCAGCGTCCCGTCGGGCCTCTTGACGAGCCAGGTCCAGCCCGAGCCGAAGTTGCCAGCCGCCATCTCGCTGAACTTCTCCATGAAGGCCGCGAAGGAGTCGAAGGCATCGCCGATGGCCGCGGCTAGGCTGCCCCCGGGCTCGCCGCCGCCGCCGGGCGACAGGCAGTTCCAGTAGAAGCCGTGGTTCCAGACCTGGGCGCCGTTGTTGAAAAGGCCGCCCGGCGGCGCCTTGCGGATGATCTCCTCCAGCGCGGCCTCCGCGAACTCCGTGCCCCCGATCAGGTCGTTCAGCTTGTTCACGTAGGCCTGGTGGTGCTTGCCATGGTGGTACTCCAGGGTCTCGGCGGAGATATGCGGCGCCAGGGCGTCCTTGGCGTACGGCAGTGCCGGCAGGACGTGTTTCATGCGCTTGCCCTCGCTTTCGTGTCGATGATCGCAGGCGATACTACCAGTACCGAGGCCTCCCGCGACGATCAAAGAGTCGGGAGCGGAACCTTGGCGAGTCGGCTGGCTGTGCAGCGATTGTCAACAGGGGCGGCCACCCTGCCTGGAAGCCGCGCAGCCGGCCGGCTCAGACGCCGTGGAGGGTGACCCGGAAGACGCAGTCGCTGCCGCCCGTCTTGAGGGACTCCAGCAGCTCGACCTCCACGGGCCCGCCCGTCCGGCGCCGGAAGAGCTCGGCGACGTAGCCCGTGGAGCACTGGCAGAAGGTGGGCGAGAGGCCCGGCGGACCCGACTCGACGAGCGGGCACATGCAGTAGCCGTCCCGCATGGTCAGCCCCCAGGGATTCTGGTGGTCCCGCCCCCAGCTGAACGTGAAGCTCACCGCGTCGCCGTCGCGCTCCAGCGCGTAGCCGCCCTCCTCCAGGGCGCGCAGGTAGCGCGCCGCCTCCTCGGCCGAGGGCCGCCGGTCGCCGGCGACGCCGAAGGCCCGGTCGTAGCAGGAGCGACCGCAGGCCCGCAGCAACTGCCCGCGGGCTTCCGGATCGAGCGCCGCGTCCATGTGATCCATCAGGCTCTTGATCCAGTCCGCGGCCTTGTCGGCCTTCACCGCGCCCGGCGTCTCCGCGCCGCGGACCAGCCGCCGCTCCAGGTCCTCGATCCAGTCCGCGTCCCCTGCCGGCTCGCCGGCGCGACCCGGCAGGGTGCGCGCCCACGCGGCGACGCAGCAGAGGCCGCTCGCCCCCAGCGCCTTCAGGAACTGCTTGCGATCCATGTTCGCCTCCTCCTGTTGCCGGGCGGCGAGCCACCCGCGCCCGTCCCGCCCGCGTTCGCTCCTAGCGGATCCGCTCGGCTCGGATCGCCTGCGCCCCGCCCCGGATCTCCAGGTGGGTGATCCCGCCGGCCGCGTCCTTGACGAAATGAAAGTCCCAGCCGAGGAAGCGGACGAAGTAGTCGGTCTCCGACTCCGGCTTGATCTCCATCTCCTGGCCCCAGCCCGTCCTCTCGACCATCAGGTGCTCCCCCCACCGCCGGACGGTGTAGGTCACGTCGGCGTGGTCCGGGTGCTGGTAGACGCCCGCGCAGGCGTCCATGGCCTCGGCGCCGACGGCCACCTCCCGGCGGCTGCGGTAGAGCGGCGCGTCGGCGAAGGGCAGCGCGCCTTCCGGCCGCAGGAACTGCGACGCGTCCACCGCCTCGCCGTGCCGCGTCTCGGTGAACTCCAGCGTCATCGCCAGATGGCGCTCCTCGTCGCTCTCCCCCAGGCGGACGCGGAAGGGCCGCATCACCCCGTCCACCTCGCGGTAGTCCTCGAGGAGCATCCCGCCGGCGCGCAGGAGGAGCCCCGTCTCGCGGTCGAAGGCCAGCTCGGTCCGGGCGCCCCCGGCGGACGCGGCATGGACCGTGTATGCCTCCCGGTCGCCGACCGTCTCGGTGCCCGCCACCGCCAGCTCCGGGAAGAGCGCGCCGAGCCGCAGGGGCGCCTGGACGTCCAGCAGGAGCTGGAGATCCAGCCGCTGCTGCTCGCTCATGGCCTCGACGCCCTCCGTGTCCTGGATCCAGGCGTCGGCCCCGTCGAAGCCGTAGCGGACCTGGTCGCCGAAGGCGAAGACCTGTCGGTAGAGCCACTTCCCAGCAGCGGCAGCGGTCTCCAGGGGAACCTTGCCGGTCCGCCCCCTGAGAAGCGTGCCCCGTCGGGTCTCGGAATCGATCCCCGCCAGGGCCGGTCCGCCGCAGGCCCGGACGTAGGCCTCGACGATCGCGGCCGCGGCGGGCGGTGCCGCCGGCGCCGGCGACGGCCGCCGCGGGGGCACCGCGCCGGTCATCGCCATGGCTACCAGCAGACACCCGCAACAAAGCAGGATCCTGCACATGGCACTCCTCGTTGGTCGGAATGAACACGCTCCGCGAGCGGAGAGACGAAGCGTCTGTCGGGGAGCGGACGAGATGGTCGGCGCACTGGCGGCGCCCGCCCGTCATCCTCGCTGGGTGGATCATAATGCCGCGCGCGCCCGCCCGTCAACAGCCGCGCGGCGGCTCAGGACCAGACGAACCAGACGAAGGCGGCGCCGGCCACGGTCGCGGCCAGGGTGAAGGGCAGGCCGATCCTCATGAAGCCCCAGAAGCCAGGGACGCGGCCGTTCTTGCGCAGGATGCCCATGGCCGTGATGTTGGCGCTGGCCCCCACCGGCGTGATGTTCCCGCCCAGGCAGGCGCCCATCAGCAGGCCGAAGATCAGCAGGTGCGGCGCCAGGCCCATCCGCTCGGCCAGGGCGATGGTCACCGGGATCATCGCCGTGATGTAGGGCACGTTGTCGATGACCGCCGACAGGGCCACGCTCACGCCCACGATGCCGACGAAGGCCACCAGGGGGCTCGATCCCACGCCGCGCGCCAGCCAGCCGGCCAGCACGTCCAGGGCGCCCGAGCGCTCGAGGATGCCCACCATCACGAAGACGCCCATGAGGAAGAAGGTCGTATCCCAGTCGTAGCGGCGCAGGACCGCGCGCGCCTCGCCGTGGTTGCGGCGGGCGTGCAGGGCCAGGCCCAGCATGCCGGCGGCCATGCTGATCACCCCCGCCGCGTAGCCGAAGCCGGGATCGACGAGGCTGGACAGGGCCAGGGCCACGACCATGGCCACCAGCAGCCAGGTCGGCATCCAGCTTCGCACGGGCACATCCTCCAGCCGCGCCGGCTTCTGCCGATAGCGCCGGTAGTAGAGCCACAGCACGCCGTAGCTGGCCACGGCGCCGACCTGCACGGCGAAGAAGATGCTGGGCCGCCCGTCCATCCAGAAGAAGTCGTTGAAGGTCATGTGGCCGGGGAACTCGGCGGCCAGGATCATGCTGGGCGGATCGCCGATCAGGGTCGCCGTGCCCTGCAGGTTGCTGCTGATGGCGATGCCCACCATGAAGGGCGTCGGGTCCACCTTGAGCCGATCGCTGATGACCAGGGCGATGGGCGCGACGATGAGCACCGTCGCCACGTTCTCCACGAAGGTGGACAGGAAGCTCGTCATCACGGCGATGGCGAACAGGGCCAGGCCCACCGAGCGGCTGCGGTTGACGAAGCGGTGGGCCAGCAGCTCGGGCACGCGGCTGAGGATGAACAGCTCCGCCACCAGCAGGGTGCCGGCGAAGATCCCCATGACGTTCCAGTTGACGGAGCCCGGCAACGCGGGCAGGGGCGCCAGCGTGCGACTGAAGAGCAGGGCAGCGGCGATGCCGCCCCAGAGCACCTTCGTCTTGTGCCGCTTGAACAGGACGATGCCCGTGTAGGTCAGCACGAAGAGCCCCGCCGCGGCGGCGGGACCGAGGGAATCGAGCAGCGGGATCACCGGCCGCCCTTCCCCGTCAGGTGGCCGCTGCCCGGTTTCTCGGCGGGGAGCCCCTTCGCGCAGAGGGGGCACTCGGCGGGATCCCAGGTCCGGACCTTCAGCGTGACGAGGCTGTGGAAGGGAGCGCCGAAGTCGGGCGGGGCGTCGCCGGCGCGGTCCACGATGGCCGCGGCGGCCACCAGCTCGGCGCCGGCGGCGCGCACCAGCCCGGCGACCTCCAGCAGGCTGCCGCCCGTGGTGACCACGTCCTCCACGATGGCCACGCGGGCGCCGGCGGGAATCGAGAAGCCGCGGCGCAGCGCCATGCGGCCCTCCACGCGCTCCGTGAAGAGGAAGGGCAGCTCGCGGGCGCGGGCCACCTCGTGGCCGATGATGATGCCGCCCACGGCGGGGCTGACCACCAGGTCCAGATCCGCGGGCAGCTTCGCCGCCAGCAGAGCGCCGGCGGCGGCCGCGTAGGGTGTGTGGGCCAGCAGGAGGGCGCACTGGATGTAGCGGTCGCTGTGGCGGCCGCTGGCCAGGACGAAGTGGCCGTCGAGGATGGCGCCCGTGGCGCGCAGCATGTCCGTCAGGCTATCGGCGCTCATGGCCCGGTCCTGGGTCGGGAGGTGGGTTGGCGCCGGGCTACGGGCCTTCGGGCGGAGCCGGGAAGCCCGGGAGGGCGTTGCCGCCCCCGCCGCCCTCATCCCCGCCGCCGCCCATGGCGACGGCCAGGACGCCCACCAGCACGAGGGCCCCGGCCCCGGCCATGACGATCTTGTTCTTGTACCAGGGCGCGGCCGCGGACTCCTTCTCGACGCAGCCCTCGAGGGCGCGGTTGAAGGAGGCGATCTCGTTGCCGGGGAAGAAGACCTCGTCGGGGCGCCAGGCGGGATCGAGCTTGATCACCTCGCACCAGGCGTCCAGTGCCTCGGAGTCGCGGCCCAGGCCGACCAGGCAGCGCGCCTTGAGGATCTTGGCGTCGCGGAGGGTGTCGCCGATGAGATCGCCGCGGGCGATCATGCCGTCCAGGATGGTCAGGGCCACGCCGTACTCGGCGAAGTCGTAGTGCTCCTGGGCCCGGTCGAGGTCCGGCCGGGCGCTGGCCAGCGCCGGCGGCGGGCCGGGGCAGAAGACGACGGCGAAGGCCGCCACAAGCAGGGCTCCCAGGGGGCGCATGACGGCATCGTGACGGGTCAGGCGACGCATCACTGGCTCCTCTCTGCGTAGGGTCTTCCGGCTGCCAGGATGGGCCAACGGGCCGGGCATCACAAGGATAAAATGCACTCCCGGCCGGCTCAGCGCTCGGCGACGATGACGAGGCGGCGGGCCGCCGCCTCGTCGTAGGGGTGGCCCTCCCAGCCGTCCTGGCAGGCGACGCCCGCGAAGCCCGCCTCGCCGAGCAGGCGCTCGTAGTCGGCCCGCAGCAGCAGCCGGTAGCGAAAAGTGGCCAGGTGGGCCTCCCGCACCGTGTCCGTGTGGACCAGGTCCAGGACGCGGACCTCCCATTCCGTCCGCCCGTAATCGATGAGCATGACGCGCGAGAAGTCCCGCGCGTTGACGGCCGGCACCACGCGCAGGTCCTCGGCGACCTGGCGCTCCGTCAGGCCCTGGCTGAGGACCAGGACGCCGCCGGGCCTCAGCACCGCCCGCATGGCGCCGAGCGCGCGCCGGATCTCGTCCTCCTCGAGCAGGTGGGGCAGGGAGGTGTCCAGGCAGAGGACGGCGTCGAAGGGCCGGTCGAAGCGGGCGGGCAGCTCGCGGAAGTCCGCGCGGACCAAGGGGATGTCCAGGCCGAGGCCGGCCAGGCGGCGGCGGGCCACCGCCAGCATGGCCTCCGACAGGTCCGATCCCGTCGGCCGCAGGCCCAGATCATGGAGGCGGACCAGGTCCGCGCCCGTGCCGCAGGCGCAGTCGAGGACCATCTCGAGGCCGCGCTCGGCGGCGAGGCGGCCCAGGAAGCCGCGGCGGGCGGCGTCCTCGCCGGGGCTCTGCTCGGCGAAGCGGTCGTAGCGCTCGGCGAATCCGGCGTAGGGATCGCCGGTCATCGGGCGGGGCCCTCGGCGGCCCCGCGCGCCTCCCGCCGCCAGGGGGCAGGCAGGCCCATGGCCGCGAGCTTGGCCTCCAGCTCGCGCAGCTCGCCGCCGGGGAGAAGGCGTCCGTCCTGTTCGCGCAGCAGGCCCGCCTCGCGGGCGCGGGCCAGGGCGCCGGCCATGTCGCCGCGGCCGATGAGCCCCACCAGCTCCGCCTCCAGGCGGCTGAGCGTCGTGGCGCCGAGACGGAAGTCCAGGAAGGCCTCCCAGGTCAGGGGCACCCAGCGGGCAACGACCCGCTCGCCGATGACGGTGGCGTAGCGGCGGATCTCCTCCTGGGCGTGGACGTCCAGGCGCAGGGCGAGGAAGTGCAGGAGATTGTGCAGGTCGATCTTCCAGTAGGCCTCGGTGTAGGTGGACAGGGGCAGGTCCTTGCGGGCCTGCTCGCGGGCCACGCCGGCCGCGAGGCGCTCCTCGTAGACGCGGCGGGCCTCGGCCTGGAGGCGCCGCTCCGCCTCGCTCAGGCCCTCGCCCACGCCGGCATCCAGGCGGCCCTCGCTGCCCTGGCGGTTGTCCGCGGCCTGCCGCCGCCAGGCGTCGGGGGCCGTGGCCGCGGCCTCGTCGATGGCGATGGAGTAGCGCGTCGAGTACTCGTTGACGCTGGCCGTGCGGTGGCGGATCCATTGCCGCCAGCAGTCCATGGGCAGGCGCAGGTGCAGCTTGAGCTCGCACATCTCGAAGGGGCTCGTGTGGCGGTGGCGCATGAGGTGGCGGATGAGTCCGCGGTCCTCGCGGACGCTCTTCGTGCCCGCCCCGTAGCTGACCCGCGCGGCCTGGACGATGGCCTGGTCGTCGCCCATGTAGTCGACCACCCGCACGAAGCCCTGGTCCAGGACCGGGAGGGCCTCGCCCAGGATGGCGTCCAGCGCGGGGACGCGGGGCCGCTCGAGGCGCTCGGTGGGTTCGGCCATGGTCACTCTCCCAGCGCCTCGATGATGTCGGGCAGCAGCTCCAGCGCCTCCGCCTCCTCGTCCCGCGCGGCGCGCAGGTCCGCGGCCGCGTCCGCGGTGCGCTCGTCGACGCCGAGCGGCCGATCCGACAGCTCCTGCGAGAGGGGGAAACACCTGGCCACGGCGGCGAGGCGGCCGGCCACGGCCTCGTAGCGCGCGCCGGCCTCGCGCAGGCGCGGCGCCGCGCCGCCGTCCAGGCGCTCGGCGGCCTCGGCCAGGAAGCGGGCGGCGTTGATGCGGCACTCCCCCCAGACGGCGGCGTTGAAGGCCATGCCGATCTCCAGGGCGCGGCCGGCCTCCAGGGCCGCGATCCAGCTGTCGTAACCGGCCAGGCCGGCGCTGTACTCGGGCTCGGTGCCGAAGCCCGAGTGCTTGGCGTGCAGCAACGCGTAGGCGACGGCCTCGCGCACGGTCGTCGCGTCGTCCGCGGCCTCGCCGGCATCGACGCTTGCCATCGCGGCCAGGCCGATCCCCGTGCGGCCGAGGTCCTGCCAGGGTGCGGGGCCGGCGCCCTCGTCGGCGTTCGGCCCCGAGTAGTAGTAGCCCGTCTCGTCGTACCCGTGGACGACGTAGTACTCGGGGATCTCCAGCTCCCACGCAACGCAGGGCCGCCCGGCGTCCAGGGCGCGGCGCGCCAGGTCCCAGGCCGCCTGCTGGGCGCCGGTGGGGCGCGGGCCGTTGCCGGCGCCGTGGACGGCTTCGGTCACGATGCCCAGGTTCTCGCTGAGGGCGAGGATCGGACGCAGGTCAAGGGCGGTGGGGCCACTCGGGCAGACGGCATCGTGCACGTACAGGGCGAAGGCGTGCCCGGTGCCGCCGTAGAGCCAGGCGTCCGACAGGTCGCGGCCGAGATGGCGCAGGCAGCCCTTGAGGCAGCCCAGGTAGGAGACCCAGCGGGGTTCCCAGCGGAGGTTCTCGAGTTTGGTCACGGCGGTCCCCTTCGCCGGCGCCTGGCGGGCGCGGCGCGCCCATCATGGCAGGCGGCGGACGCCCGGGTCAACCAGTGCGAAGCCCCGCGACCGCGGAACAGCCGCGCGGATCCGCGCCGGAGCCGCTCAATCGTAGCCCGCGGCGGGCGCGCCGACCCCGTCCCCCGCGCGGGGCTCGAGCCGGAAACAGCACTCGCCGACTCCGTGGGACCAGTCGCGCCGCGGCGGCGCCGGCGGCGGCTCGTCCTCGGACGGGCGCGCGAAGACGGCGCAGAGCTCGTAGGCCTCGACTCCGGCGACCCGGTAGCCGTAGGGCGCACCGGTCGCGGGATCCCTCCGGGGCGGCTCCGGCCCATCGGCCTCCACCAGGGCGGCCAGGTCCGGCGGCAGCGAATCGTGGCGCGCCCAGTAGCGGTCCACGGCCCAGGCGATGCGGCGCAGGTCCTCCACGCGCCGCGCGTCGAGGCGCCGCAGGCGCTGCTCGCTCGGCGAGCCCAGCACGAGGACGCCGCCCACGACGGCCGCCGCCACGGCGACGATCACCGCCGCGGCGAGCAGGCGGGCGCCCTTCACGGCTCGCGCTCCTCGCGCCGCAGGTCGTGGAGGTAGTAGCCGAAGATGGTGCCGGCGATGGCGCCCACGGTCAGCACCTTCAGGACGAAGCGCACCGTCAGCTCGCCGCCCAGCAGGTTGAAGACCAGCGTGCTCAGGTCGGCGATGAGGACCCCCGCCGCCAGGAACAGCGTCAGGTAGGTGAGCCAGCGGCGGACCGCCGACATCCGCTTGGTGGGATCGCGGCGGGTCTCGCGGCCCAGGTGCCGCGCCACCAGCAGGAAGATGGGGAAGGCCACCACGAGGGTGGCGATGTTGCGCCGCACCGCGTCCAGGAGCCAGGCACCGAACCGCGGCGCGGCCGGATCGGGAATGGCGTGGTCCACGATGCGGAAGACCAGCTCGCCGAGGTTGACGGCGCTGAGGATCAGCGTGGTGAACATCAGCAGGTAGAGAAAGGCCTCCCGCGCCGAGAGGGAGGGCCGCGGCCGGGGCACCGGCAGGGGCAGGTCCGTGTCCGCCCAGGCCGCCAGGGCGGCGGCGGCCTGCTCGGGCGGCCAGCCCGCCTCGGTCAGGGCCGTCTCGATGCGATCGCGCTCGATCCCCCGCGCGAGGGCCTCGCGCACGAAGCGCTGCAGCTCGTCGGTCGTCTGGGCCATGATCCACCTCCTGGCTTCAGCCCGAACTCGGATCGCCGCCGCGTACCGCGCCCGGCGGCGCGGCGCAGCGGCCGGTCACTTCACCGCCCCGAAGGCCACCTGGGCCAGCCAGCCCGCGATGGGCGGAAAGAAGAAGGTGCAGAGCAGGCGGATGCCCGCCACCTTCCAGCCGAGGATGCCCACCTCCATGGGCAGGCGGGCCACGGCCCAGAGGGACCAGGCCGTCACGAAGGCCACGACGGTGCCGATCCCCGCGCCCGAACGCATGAGCCCGGCCACGATGGGCAGGCTCACGTAGGGCCCGCCCGGCGTCAAGCCGCCGGCCACGGTGCCGATGAGGATGCCCTTGAGGCCGGACTCGCCGCCGATCCAGCGCGCCACCGCGTCGCGCGGCAGCAGGGTCTGGATCATCCCGGCGGTGATGAAGGCGAACAGCAGCATGGGCAGGATCTGGACCGTCATGCCGCCAGCCGCCTTCAGGCCCGCCACGTGCTCGCCCTGGCCGCGCCACCAGCCGAGGGCCAGCAGGGCGGCGGCGAAGGCCGCCATGACCAGCGTCGGCGCCAGCATGCGCGCCATCTTGTCACCTCCCGTTCCCGGCCGGCGCGGCACCGCCCTCAGGCGGTGCTCGCGGCGCGGCCGCCGCGCACCCGCAGCAGCAGCGCCGACGCGGCCAGCGCCAGCAGGGCGCCGACACCGAAGGCCGCGGCGACGCCCCAGCGCTGCCAGATGAGGCCGAAGACCAGGCTCGCGGGCAGCGCGGCCAGGCCGATCGATCCGTGGTAGAAGCCGAAGGCCGTCCCGCGCAGGCGCGCGGGAACCAGGTCCGCCACCCAGGCCTTCTCGGCCGGCTCGGTGAGCCCGAAGACCACGCCGTAGCCGAGGAAGATCCCCGCCAGGCCGGCGGGGGACTTCACCAGGGCGAAGGCCAGATAGACGCCGGCGTAGAGCAGCCAGCCGGCCAGGACCGGCCCCCGCCGCCCCGCCCGATCGGCCAGGCGGCCGCCGGCGTAGGTGGCGAGCATCTTCACCACGTGGTGCAGGGACCACAGGACGGCGATCATGGGCGCCGCAACGCCCCGGCCGGACAGGTGCAGCAGCAGGAAGGCGTCGGTGGAGTTGCCCAGGGTGAAGACGACCAGGGCCGCGAGCAGGCGCCGGAAATCGCCGCTCAGATCGCGCCAGCCGGCGGCGGGCGCCGCGGGCATCCCGGCCGGCACGGCCGGGCGGTGCTCCCGCACGCCGCCTACGATCAAGGCCACCACGACGGCACCCGGCAAGGCGGCCAGCAGGAAGACGTGGCGCAGGGAGACGCCGCCGAGGGCCAGCAGTCCCGCCGCCACCAGGGGGCCGACCACCGCCCCGGCGTGGTCCATCGCCCGGTGCAGCCCGTAGGCGCGGCCCCGCAGCGCCGGGTCCACGGCGTCGGCGATGAGGGCGTCCCGCGGCGTGGTGCGCAGGCCCTTGCCCACGCGATCGGCGAAGCGCATGGCCAGGACGAAGGGCCAGGCAGCGGCCAGGCCGATGAGGGGGCGGGCGAGGCCGGACAGGCTGTAGCCCGCCAGCACGAGCGGCTTGCGCCGGCGCGCGCGGTCCGACCAGAGGCCCGAGGCGATCTTGAGCAGGGCCGCCGTGGACTCGGCGACGCCCTCGATCACGCCCAGCGAGAGCGCGCCCGCCCCCAGGACGCCGGCCAGGAAGACCGGCAGGAGCGGGTAGATCATCTCGCTGGACAGGTCCGTGAAGAAGCTGACCAGGCCGAGGGCGATCACGGTGCGAGGCAGCCCCGCGGCCAGGCCACGCCCTTGGCGCACGGCGCCCTACCCGGACTGCACGAGCTCGACGCGCACCCGGGTCTCGGCGCCGTCGCCGACGGGAATCCGGTAGCGGGCCGGCGTCGCGCCGGGATTCAGGGGCTCCAGATCGCGGCCGGCACCGGCGCCGAGCACGGTGACCCGATCGACGCGGAAGCCCGGCCGGGAGATGGCGAGCACGTGGTCGCCGATGCCGACGCGGTCCAGGCGCAGCAGGCGCTTTTCGGCGCCCTGGCTGGCGCCGTCCAACAGCATCGCCGCCGGCACGTTGACGCTCACGGCCAGCGAGCCCCAGCGGAAGACCTGCCGCCCCAGGTCCAGCGTGTCGCCGCCCGCCACCTCGAGGCCCGTCAGGCTGATGAGGCCGAAGGTGGGCGGGTGCCGCAGCTCGACGGTGTGGCGCCGGCCGAGAGCGGCCTCCACCACCACGCCGCGGACCTCGGTGGCCACCTTCTCGCCGTCCAGGTAGACGTCGGCGAAGGGCGCGGCCATGAGGCGGATCCAGCCCTTGGTGGGCGGGGGCGGGGGCGGCGCCGCGGCCTCCAGCCGCCGAAGGTTGAAGCTGGCCGTCTCCGTGCGGTCCGCCACGATGGTGACCGTGCGCGTGGCCTCCTCGTAGCCTTCCTTGCGCAGGCGCAGCCGCCAGCGCCCGGGCGGCAGGGTCTCGTCCGCCAGCGGCGTCGTGCCGAGGCGCTGGTAGCTCTCGATTTCCGGCGGCGACAGTGCCACCTCAGCCCCGGCCGGCTCGCTGCGGACGGTCAGGCTGCCCAGCACCGGCAGCTCCTCCAGGGCGATGCGCTGCTCGGTGGTCTCGCCCTCGCGGATCGCGACCACACGGGCGTCCGGCGCCGAGCCCTCGCGCTCCAGACGCAGCTCCCACTCGCCAGCCTCGAGGGTGACGCCGGCCAGGGGCGTCACGCCCTCCAAGCGCCGCCACGACTCGCCGCCGCCGCGCGGCCGCACGGAGACGGCGGCCCCCGGCGGTTCGCTGGCCACGGACAGCGTCCCGTACGCCACGTGGCGCACGAGGGGGAAGGCAAGTCGGGTCGTGTCGCCCCAGGCCAGGTCGACGGTCCGCGTGTCCTCGGCGAATCCCGCGAGGACCAGCTTCACCTCCCACTCGCCGGCCTCCAGGTCGGTGAGCGCGCAGTTCGTGCGCAGGCCCGTCTCGCGGAAGGTGCCGGAGCGGCCCTGGCGCAGCCAGACCACCGCGCCCGGCGGCTCGCTGGTGAGGCTCAGCATGATGGGCGGCCGCTGCCGTCCGAGCAGGGCGATGGCCCCCCAGATGATCACCACCGCCGCCACCAGCCCCAGGGCCAGGGTCAGCCAGCGCCGCGCCCCGGCTCCCGCGCGCGGCGGGGCCGCTTCCCGGCGCGGCGGCGCGGCGGCGGGCTTCACCTTCTCGCCGGCGGGCGGGGCCGCGGCGGCGCGCAGGGTCGGCTCGCGCAGCGCGGGCTCGGACGGCGGCGCCTCGGCCTCCTCGATCTCCCCGGCGGGCCGCCTGCCGGCCGAGGGCAGGACCATGGTCTTGCCGGGGTCCAGCGTCGCCTCGAGCACGGCCTTGTGCAGGCCGCTCTCCTCGGCCTTCTTCCGCAGCTCCGTCAGCGCGTCGAAGGCCTTCTCGTTGGCGGGATCGAGGGCGATGACGTAGCTGAACTCGCGGATGGCGTCGCCGATGTTCGACTCGCCCATGTTCTTGTAGTGGTAGCCGCGCTTGAGATGGCGGCTGACGTTCTGGTGGCGCAGCTCCTCGGAGAAGGCGATGGGCTCCTCGGCGAAGCGAGCCATGTAATCCCGGCGGTACTTGATGATGGTGCCGCTGCTGTCGATGCTCTCCATGCAGGCCTTCACCGAGCGGATCACGCTGTCCATGTTCGCGAAGCGCTTGACGGGATCCTTGGCCAGCATCTTGGCGATGAAGTCCTCGATCTCCCGCGTGAGCAGGGGGCACATGTCGCAGGTGATGCGCGGCGGCTCCTCGTTGATGATCCGCTCCTGAACCTCCGTCGGCGTGTCGCCCTTGAAGGGCTTCTCGCCCGTGAGGAACTGGTAGGCCATGACGCCCAGGCTGAAGATGTCCGAGCGGGCGTCCAGGTCCTTGCCCGCCGCCTGCTCGGGGCTCATGTAGGAGGGCGTGCCGACGACGGTGCCGGGCCGGGTCAGATCGGTGGCGCTGAGGCGCGCGATGTCGCCGGCGTCGCGGGCCAGGCCGAAGTCGGCGATCTTCACCTCGCCGCCTATGCTCAACATGATGTTGCCCGGCTTGATGTCCCGGTGGATGATGCCGGCCTTGTGGGCCTCCTTGAGCCCGTAGGCCACCTCCTCGATGAGAGCCAGCGCGATCTCGGCGGGAAAGGCGCGGCTCCGGCCGGCATCCCGCTGGATCAGCTCGAAGATCTTTCCGAGGTCGCTGCCCTCGATGTACTCCATGATGATGAAGTAGACGTCGTCCTCGATGCCGAAGTCGATCACCGAGGCGATGTTGTTCGTGCGGAGGGACGAGGCGGCCTTGGCCTCCCGCTCGAAGCGGCTGATGAAGCTGGCGTCGCCGGCCAGACCGGGGTGGAGGACCTTCATGGCGACCGGGTAGCCGAGGGTCTTGTGAAAGCCCTTGTAGACCGTCGACATGCCGCCGGCGCCGATCTTTTCCTTGGCCTCGAAGACACGGAAGGTCGTGGGCAAGGCTGCCTCCTGATTCAGGTCCGGCGCTAGGCCGCGCTCACGCGCGCCACCTGGACGGTGATGTTGTCCGGGCCGCCGCGCTCCCTGGCGAGATCCACCAGGCGGCGGCAGGCCCCTTCGGGCAGGTGCATGGAAACGGCATACAGGATCTCGTCCGGCGAGACGACCTTGCTCAGGCCGTCCGAGCACATGACGATCATGGAGTCGACCTCGAGGGTCATGGGGCCGCGGATGTCCACGGCCAGCTCGGATCCCACGCCTAGGCAGCGCGTCAGCACGTTGGCGAGGTTGCGCTTGTCGGGGGGCAGGGGCTCGCCGCGCCGCTCGTACTCGGCGGCCAGGGAGTGGTCGTCCGTCAGCTGCTCGATGCTGCCGCTGCGGGCCAGGTAGGCCCGGCAGTCACCCACGTGGCCCAGCGTGAGCTGGCGGCCGTTGAAGGCGGCCGCCGTCATGGTGGTGGCCATGCCCGCCCGGCGGGGATCGGCCGCGGCCGCTTCGAGGATGCGCGCGTTGGCCGCGCCGATGGTCTGGCGCAGGGCCGCGCCCGGATCGGCCGGCGGGCCGCCCGCGAAGTAGAGCTCGCCGATGACCTCCACGGCGAGCCGGGAGGCCACCTCGCCGGCGGCGTTGCCGCCCACGCCGTCGGCCACCGCCAGCAGGAGGGACCCGCCGACGCCGGGGAAGATGCCGAAGGCATCCTCGTTGTTGCTCCTCTTGACGCCCACGTCGGTCAGCGCGGCGTGCAGCATCACCAGGCCGGGCTCCGCGATGTCATATTGCTGCTGGGTCACAGCCTCCTCCTGGGTCTCCGCTCAGAGTCGAAGGCACTTGAACACGAACTGCGTCAGGCCGAGGACGAGACGGTCGCCGTCCTCGAGGGGGCTGACCTCGACGCGCCGGTCGTTGACAGCGGTGCCGTTGGTGGAGCCGAGATCGCGAACGACGAAGCGCGTTCCGTCGAAGGCCAGCTCGGCGTGGTGTGCGGACAGGTAGCCCTCCTCGGGCAGGGCGATCTCGCAATCGGGCGCCTTGCCGATGCGCACGGCGCGTGACGGCAGGCGCCAGTCCTGACCCCGGCGGGCGCCGCGGGTCATGACCAGCCAGGCCACGAGGCCTGTCTGCGCGGCCGGACCGGCCCCGGCTCGCGTCCCGCCGGCGGGCGCCGCGGGCCCGCGATCGCGCGCGGCCACGGGGCGGCTGCCGCCCGGCGGAGTGTCCATCGTCGGGTCCTCGGAGCCCCCCGCGCCGGGGATCGGGGCGCGGGCGGGCGGGGCCTGCGGCATCGCGGGCGCAGGAGGCGGAGACACCGCGGGCGGCGGCGCGGCGGGCGGCACCTGGACGACGGTGAGGTCCTCGTAATCCTCGTTGCCGGAAGGGCTTGGCATGGGTGTGGCGGGCGGCGGCGGAGCCGCCGGGCGCAACGGGGCCGCGGGCGGCGGCGACGGCCGAGGCGGAGGCGGCGGCGATGGCGGCGCGGAATACGGCGGCGGCGCCGGTGGCGGTGCCTGCTCGCTCCCGCTCACCGAGAACTCGCCCGTGTACTCCAGCCCCTCCTCGCAGTACGGGCAGTGATCCCACGAGGGATCCAGGATATGCCCGTTGGGGCAGCGTCGGACCTTGTCGCGCTTCTTCTTGAAGAACATGCCAATCCCCTCGCCGGTGCGCCGCCGCAAGCTTGGCCACCGGCCCGGCCGCAAACTCGAAAGTCGCAGTCTATCAGCGGGATCGAACAGGTGTCAACCAAGGCCACGCGCGGGCCGCGATGTGATTCGATTGCGTAACTGTCTGCCAGCAGGCGATTTCGCCGTGAATGACACCGCCAATTGCCGGTTGACCGCCCCCGGGCCCATGCTATACTGCGCCAAGCCTATTCTGGGACCGTTCGGCGAATAATTCAATCCCGCCTGGCGCCAACGAACGCGGCAGGCGGACTCGTCGCCCCGGAAGGAAAGGACGGAACCGTGAAGCTCCTCCGCACGACGCCCGCCGCCCTGCTCCTCCTGCTCGCGGTCCTCCTGTCGGGCTGCGCCACCACCGATCGCTTCCAGGTCAGCGGCGCCACCTCCCTCAACGCCTGCGACGGCACCGGCAGCCACACCGTCTCCCTGCGCATCTACAGCCTCGCCGGCACGGAGCGCTTCAACCAGGCCGAGTTCGATCCCCTCTGGGACAACGACCTCGTGACCCTGGGCGAGGACAAGCTGGGCGTGGTCGAGAAGACGGTACTCCCCGGCCGCTCCCAGAGCTTCGAGATCAAGCGCCAGGACGGCGTGGTGGCCATCGGCATCGTCGCCAACTTCTGCCACCTGTCGCCGGGCTGCTGGAAGAAGCTGGTTCCCCTCGAGGGCGGCGACGTGCGCCTGACCATTCACCTGGACAAGACCTGCATGTCGGTGGACTGAGCCGGAGGGACGGGGGCGCCATGAGCAAGCACGAGCGCGTTGTCTGGGACGAGGGGATGTTCCTCGCCCCCCAGCATTTCCAGCACTTCGAGGCCTTCCTCGGCGGCGAGGCCCGCTGGCGCCAGGAGGCCTTCGCGCCCTATGCCTGGGGCGTGCGCCACCTCGCCATCGACACCGAGGCCCTGGCCGGCGGCCGCGCGGCCCTGCTGGAGCTGGAGGCCGTGCTGCCCGACGGCACCGTCGTGCGCGCGCCGGGCGTGGATCCCCTGCCGCCGAGCCGCCCCCTCGAGGACCGCCTCGGCGCCGACCAGCCGCTGCTGGACCTCCACCTGGCCCTGCCCGACACGCGGCCCGGCGTGCCCGGCGTGCGCCTGCCCGAGCAGGCGGGCGGCGTGGAGAGCCGCTACAAGGCCGAGACCATCACCCTGACCGACGCCAACCGCCCGGACCGCCGCATCGACGCGCTCGTGGCGCGGCAGAACCTGCGCCTCGTCCTGGGCGACGAGAACCGCGACGGGCTCATCGGCATCAAGCTGGCCGAGATCGAGCTGGGCGACGAGGGCCAGCCGCGCCTGCGCCGCGCCTACGCCCCGCCCAGCCTGGCCGTGGCCGTGGCCGGCCCCCTGCCGGACATCCTGCGCGGGATGGTGGAGACCCTGGGCGCCAAGAGCGACGCCATCGCGGCCCAGACGCGCCAAAGGGCCGGCGGCATCGTCGAGTTCAGCAGCTCCGACGTGGGCAACTTCTGGCTGCTGCACACCGTCAACAGCTTCCTGCCGCCGCTGGCCCACCACCAGCGGACGCCGGGCAGCCACCCCCTGGCCGCCTACCTCTGCCTGGCCCAGCTCGCCGGCGCCCTGTGCACCTTCAGCGCCGGGCGCCATCCCCGCGACCTGCCCCCCTACGATCACGAGGACCTGGGCGGCACCTTCCGGGAGCTGGACCGCCAGCTCCGCGAGCTGCTGGGCACGGTCATGCCCACCCGCTACGCCGGCATCCCCCTGTCGCCCCGCGGCGAGGACATGCTGGTGGGCGAGGTGGCCGACGCGCGCCTGCTGGCGCCGACCACCGAGTGGTACCTGGGCGTGCACGGCGACCTCGCCGAGCCGCGCATCCGCGACGAGGTGCCGGCGCAGATGATCATCGGCTCGCCCCACAACGTGGACTTCCTCGTGCGCACGGCCACGCCCGGGGTGCGGCTCGTGCACACGCCCATGCCGCCCCGCGACTTCCCCCTGAAGGCGGGGCGCGTCTACTTCCGCCTGGAGAAGCAGGGGGAGACCTGGGAGACCGTCCGCGAGGCGCGGTCCGTCGCCATCTACCTGGGCGGGCCCGAGCTGCGCAGCCTCTCCCTCGAACTCATCGCCACGACGAGCGAAGCATGACCGACACGCAACGCGGCGCGCGGCCGCGCAGCCTTCTCGACCTGGCCGGCAGGCTCCTGGCGCTCACGCTCAGCCTGCGGCGGGGCGTCGCCTTCGGCGAGGAACCGGCCCTGCGCCAGCGCATCGCCGCCTACCTGGGCGACATCGAACGCGAGGGCGCCGCGGCGGGCATCCGGCGCGACGACCTGGATGCCCTGCGCTACCCCCTCGTGGCCTTCATCGACGAGACCATCCTGGCCAGCGACTGGGCCCAGCGCGAGAAGTGGCGCGACCGCCCCCTGCAGCTGGACCTCTACGGCACGCGCACGGCCGGCAACGGCTTCTTCGAGCGCCTGGCGGCCCTGCGCCAGGCCGGCGAGGCGAAGCGCGAGCTGCTGGAGGTCTACCACCTCTGCCTGCTGCTCGGCTTCGAGGGCCAGTACCGCGTGACGGGCCGCGAGCGCCTGCGCCTGGTCCTGGAGGAGCTGCAGGGCCAGCTCGGCTACAGCGCGCGGCGCGGCAAGGAGGCGCGCCTGTCGCCCCACGGCCGGCGCCGCGAGGAGGCCGCCGTCGAGGCCGGCGACGGCTTCCCGACCCGGCGCGTGGCCCTGTTCACGGTGGCGGCGCTGGTGGTCCTGTTCCTCGTCTTCTTCATCGCCATCAACCACGGCGCCAACCAGGCGCTGGAACTCCTGCCCCCACCGAGCTACTAACGGCATGAACCCGCTGACGCTGATCCTGAATCCCCGCGTGTTCCTCATCCTCCTGATGGTGATCCTGATGGGCCTGGTCTTCAGCCTGGGCAACCGCCTGGGCCTGGGCCCCCTGGCGCGATACCTGATCATGGCGGGCATCCTGCTGCTGATCGTCCTGGTG
Organism: Candidatus Krumholzibacteriota bacterium; assembly: GCA_016933175.1. Taxonomy (GTDB): domain Bacteria; phylum Krumholzibacteriota; class Krumholzibacteriia; order JACNKJ01; family JACNKJ01; genus JAFGBK01. The sequence continues at coordinate 27,260 of JAFGBK010000080.1, forward strand.
GTGGTCCTCTGGCGCCTTCGCAAGCGGCGCAAGGAGTCCGAGACCATCGAGCACTCGATGATCATGGAGGCGGCGCCGCCGCCGGACGCCGGCGAGGAGGAGAAGCGGGAGCGCGAGCGGGCCAAGCGCGAGCTGGCCGAGGCCGTGGCCACCCTCAAGCGCTCGCCCGTGGCCGGCGGCGGCTCGGCCCTGGCCGTGCTGCCCTGGTACCTGGTCCTCGGCGCGGCGGAGAGCGGCAAGAGCGCCCTGATCCGCCAGTCGGGCCTGCCCTTCCCGGGCACCGGCGGCGAGGAGTTCCAGGGCGTGAGCGACGCCGTCAACTGCGAGTGGTGGTTCACAAACCAGGCCGTGATCCTCGAGGCCAAGCGGCGCTTCCTGGAGGCCGGCGACGAGGCCGATGAGGACTGGCGCACCTTCCTCGGCTTCCTGGGCAAGGCGCGCCCGCGCGTTCCGCTCAACGGCGTGGTGGTCACCGTGGCCGCCGACGCGCTCATGGCGGGCGAGGCGGCGGACCTGGAGGCCCGCGCCGGCCGTCTGCGCCAGCGCCTGGACGCCATGGCCGAGGTGCTGGAGCTGCGCTGCCCCGTCTACCTGATGGTCTCCCGCGCCGACCGCCTGGGCGGCTTCAAGGCCTTCTTCGACGACTTCGAGAGCGCCGGCCGCAACCAGGTCTGGGGCGCCACCTTCGGCCGTCGCGAGATGGGCCACGGCGATCCCGGTGTCCTCTTCGACCGCGAGTGGCAGCTCATCATGGAGACGGCCCACGCGCGGCGCGTGCCGCGCATGGTGCGCGAGGCCGATCCGGCCGCGCGCGGCGAGGTCTTCGGCTTCCTACTGGAGCTGGAGGCCCTCGGCCCCCGCCTGCGCCGCTTCGCCGAGGTCCTCTTCCAGCCCAATCCCTACAAGCAGAGTCCGCTGTGGCGAGGCTTCTACCTGTCCAGCGCCGGCGGCGGCGGGCGGGCCGTGGAGACGGTGCTGACGGAGGTCAGCCGCGTGGTCGGCATCGAGCAGCGTGCCGCCGAGTCGGCGGCGCCGGCCCGGCCCCACTTCCTCAAGAGCTTCTGGCTCAACACGCTGATCCCCGACTGGCGCCTGGCCCGCCCCAGTGCCCGCGCCGCGCGGCGCGAGCGGCGCCAGCGTCTGGCCCTGCGCATCCTCGGCCTGGGCGTCCTGGGCCTGATCGGCGTGCTGCTCATCGTCTCGTTCGCGCGCAACCTGGCCTTGCTCAATAAGACGCGCGAGGAAGCGGACAAGAGCCGCCAGATGGCTGTCATCAGCTCGCGCTCCCTGCCCGACATCGAGAAAGCCCTAAGCTACCTCGATCCTTTGCGTTTGCAGCTCGAGAAGCTGGACCGCTGGGATCGCCGCCATGACATCGCCCTGGGCATGGGCCTCTACCGCGGGCACATCGTGAACACGCGTGCTAGAGAGATCTACATGGACCGCCTGGTGGATATCCTCCTGGCGCCCAGCCGGAGCAAGCTCGAGCGCCAGCTCCTGCATGAGCAACCCCACACGGCCGCCGACTACGTGGCATTCGACGGGCGCTACCGGGCCTACCGCATGCTCATCAACCCGGAGCACGGCGAGCCGGAGTTCCTGGCCGCGCAGCTGCGCGCCCTCTGGGAGGACGAGAACGGCGCCACCACGCGCTCCCTGGACCTGATCGCTGCCCACACCACCTTCGCCTGGACGCACCCCGAGGCCGTGCGCCTGCGCAGCGCCGTCCTGGCGGGGCTGAACGCCGACTTGGCCAATCGCGCCAACGGCTACATCCGCGAGCACTGGAGGCCGCAGCGCTACTACGAGATCATGGTGGCCGACGTGAACGAAGCCGTGCCCGCCTTCGACCTGGGCGAAGTGCCCGGCGCGACGAACCTGTTGGTGACAGACGCGGCGAGGGCGCACGGGGGCCGAGCCATGGTACCAGGCACCTTCACCCTGCGCGGCTGGCGGAGAGAGGTGAAGGATCGCATCCTAGGTGCTGATCAAAAGCTCCAAGAGGACTGGATCTTGCGCGAGGCCTTCCATGACCAACCCGTTAGCATCCGCGCCTGGCTGGTCAGCGAATACGCACGGAACTATGAAGCCGCCTGGAACGAGTTCCTGTTGGCAGTGGACATAGCAACCTCGGGCGGAATCGGCGGCACTTCACCCCGAATCTGGGAACTGGCTCGCAGTGAGTCGCCCTTTCGGAGCCTGCTGGACGAGGCAGCGGCCAACCTGCACTTCGCGGGCGACGACCTGGCTGGCGAGGAGGAGCTGCTGGAGCCGCTAGCCGACATCGACGAGCACTACGCCGCCCTGCACGGCCTCTTCTCGCGCCAGGGGGCGCTCATGCAGGAGGGCAAGCCTCTCGACGAGTTCCTCGCAGGACTCGAGAAGGTGGCTGAGCAGCTGGATGTGCATAATAATACAGGCGAAGTCTCCACTAGCGCCGCGAGTTTCACACGAAAGACCTTCGAGGATCCAAGCGGAGAGGGGAGTGCCATCCACGCGTCCTGGCTCTGGCCAAGGCGCCATTGCCAGGGCCAGGGCCTGGCGTCCTGTAACCAGGCCGTGGAGACCCTCCTTCGCCGTCCAGCCCAGGCCGCCTGGCGGGCCTGCCTGGCCGCGACGGGGGCACACTTGGACGACTTGTGGACGAAACAGGTCTGGCCGTACTGGAATGACAACCTCAACAACCGCTACCCCTTCTTCTCCACGAACGATGACGTGTCAACCGATGAATTCGGTCGTTTCTTCGGACCCAGTGGCATCCTGGCCGAGTTCGCCGGCCGCGAGCTGGCCCCCTACCTGGGCGGTGACTGGCGGCCCCGCTACCTCTACGGACACGGCCTGGCCGTCAGCGACCAGGCCAGCAATGCCCTGGTGCGGGCGGAGCGCTTCCGGCAGGCCCTCTTCCTGGCGGGCGGCGACGCGCCCGCGGTGGACTTCTCGGTGGAGCCGGCGCAGGTGGCAACGGTCTCGGGCCGCTCGCCCTACGTCACGCAGTCGGTGCTGTCGGCCGGCGGGCAGATCCTGCAGTACGACATGGGGCGGCGCCGCTCGGTGGACTTCGCCTGGCCCGGCGACCGGCCCGAGTCGCCGGCGCGCGTGGCCGTGCTCACGCAGGCCTCGGCGCCCGATCCCATCGAGACGCAGCGCGGGCCCTGGTCCCTGTTCCGGCTGCTCGAGCGGGCGACCATCGAGAAGGAGAGTGAGCGCAAGTACGCGGTGAGCTGGGAGCTGGAGAGGTCCGGCGAGTACCGCATCCGGGTGCCCTACACCTTCACGGCGCGGACCAGCGCCAATCCCTTCCAGAAGGGCTTCTTCGAGTTCCGCTGCCCGCAGCGTCTGAGCGCCGGCCGCTAGCGTTGATCCGCGAAGATCTTGAGTAGATAGAGGTGACATTCGCCTGTCTGCTGGTCGGTAGCATACCCGATAGCGACGATGTCCCCATCTTGTAGTAGAGCGGCTCCGCGAGCACCCTGATCACCTGGACCGCCGTAATAATCTCTCGATAAGAGCTGACCGTCTGGATCCGTCTTGACGACGAGCACGTCATGGCCGTCCGGACCCATGGTGTCCGCCTCGCCGATCATGACGTAGCTTCCGTCATCCGCGACCAGCAGCGCGTACCCTTCGTCAATCGTCGAGCTGTGGTAGGTTCTAGACCAGACGGCTCCTCCGACGTCTGTTGTCCTGACAAGCAGCAGATCGCAATTCCCGCCACTTGGCGCCTGAGAGCTGCCAACGCAGAGGAAATCTCCCGAATCCAGTGCGACGATGTCCCGGCCTACATCATCGCCGGAGCCACCGTGAAGCGAATAGGTCACCCCGCTGCTCGATTCACCCTCGTCGATAGCCGTGTAGAACATGAGGTCATAATCACCCGTCGCCGTGGCATCGGAGCGACCCGTGCATGCGTAGCGATGTTCATACTGGTTGATGTACTCTTTCACCGCGATCGCGCTAGCCTCGTAACTATGTGATCCGTCTCCGATATATTCTTGCCACCAGAGATCGGGAGGATCTGATGCCTCTCTCTTTTGGATGACCCCAATCGCGGGGATGGTAGAATCTTGGCTAGTATATAGGAAGTAACAACTACCATTACTTAAGGCATACACATCTGCCCCATCATGATCTTCTCTCCGGCCACCTCCTGATGCCGCGCGCTCTTTAGTGAGGAGCCAGGTTTCATCCCACCATATGATATCACCGGTCGACTCAAGCCTGGACAGGAAGACAGCGTAGGATCCGCCAGTATCAAAGATGTAACCACAAATCAGATACTCATCATCGCCAGCGTGTGCTATTCCCCGCCCGATGCTCGCCAAGTGTGATCCGTGGAAATCAGCTTTGTAGGCAATATTCCCGATTGATCCCCATGGCCAGCTACGGCCATAGAAGAGACCCTCGTCACCACCAGAGCGGCTCGTTCCGATGAATCTCAAGCCATCCCATGACGTCGCCACGAGTGCTTCACCCAGGATATCACCGACGCCGTCGTAGCATGTGCATCCCAACTCTCGATCGATGACGATCACCCCGCTATCCTTATAGAACAGCGTGTCAGGTTGCGTGATGCCATTCGTATCAACCATGCTTTCAAGGAAGACCGAGTTCTCGATCGGGACACTTGCCCCTTCCCAATGATCGTGGATCCTGACCGTGAGTTCAGCAATGGGGATGCTGCCATCGATCGGAAACAGCTCCCCATAGTCACTCGGATCCGCTTGGAGAACCACCCATGGCCCATCGACGTCGTAGTACCACGTGAAGAGGCTATCAAGACCCGCTGGTTCCTCGACGTTCTCATAGAATACGTACTCGGAGGAGGATTTCACAACTATGTAGAACTCCATCCGGCTGAACGCCGGCGGGTCGTTGAGCATGAGCGTGAACGAGACGGTGCTATCGAGCCAAGTCCCCGCATGATGCGCGTAATGCGGCGTGAAGTAGACCATGGGCGCCGCCGGTTCCAGGGAAAGAGACAACTCGAATGATGGTAGTTCTGGAATGTCCGCCACTGTTTCCGCGCTGTAGACCAGGCGTTCCTGATCGACCACTTCGATGACGAAACGGCGCTGGTAGCCCGGAGGGATGCTCACGCTCGCGGTGAAGAATCCACCCTCGGCCTCCATTACGGCATGGACCGTCTCCATGCTTGGTCCCGACACCTCCAGACTCACCGTGTCGTAGCGATCGAGGCGAGACGGCGCTTTCACTCGGGTTATCACGTCATCATTCTGACCTGAGATGCGGTCGCTGCAACTCCCGAGACCGAGAGCCGCCAGCACTCCGAATAGAATCAACGGCATGCATAAGCGCTTGAGTACAAGCCGCATCAGAATGCCCTCGCCAGCATCAGCCCGCACTGGAACCCGAAGAGGTCGATGTCCCCATCGTCGGCGGACCCATTGAGCAGAATGGACTCCAGAGTCAGGAAAAGGCCGTTGTCGAATTGGCGGGCCACCTGACCGCCGACCCCAAGCACGCGCGAGGGACCGTGCCGCACCTCGCTGCCCTCGTTGATCTGCAACAGGAAGCGCGGCCCAAACTGCCATGGCGGCCTGTTTTGCCAGGTGATCTGACCCGCCAGGTAGAACTGATCGCCGTAGTACTTCAATCGGTAAAGCAGCTCTTCTTCCTGGTCGAACGCCTCGCTCCGACCGCGAGCCACGTAGGACAGGCGCGCCTTGGCCGCATAGGCGCTCCGGTCGAGTAGCGCATCCACGGAGAAACTGAGCTGCTTGCCCTGGGAATAGATCCGATCGCCATGGAGGCGATCGACACCGTGCGTCGCGAACTCGACCGTCGCGTCGAGCGCGATCTCCCGTATGGACCGCTGGATATCGACCTGCAAGGAAAGCTGGTTGCCGGGATCGTAGGATCCCATGCCGTCGTATTCCTCGTAGCTTCCGGTGACACGGTACCCGGCAGACAGCCCGAGCCGATAGGGACCCGAGACGGTCGCCCAGCTACCCGCGACACTCACTCCGAGTCCCTCTCCCAACCGCCGCAGTGGAAACAGAAGGAATTCCCGCGTCAATACGTCCATGACGAAGTAGTCCTCCACGTCGAGCTCGGTGGGGCCTGTCGGCAGGTTCACGCCGAAGTTCAGCAACACGCGCCCATCGCGCACCACGTGGCTGTAGAGCAGTCGGACATCCGCCAGCCCCGAGAGATCGTAGTCGCAGCTGCCCGCGTCGAGATGCGTGGCGCCCGCAGCGATCAGAACCCGCAACTCGCTGCCGGGGCGAACGGGGACGTAGCCGGTCAGCAGTGACGCCGTCTGGGTGGTTGTCAAGTCACTCGGATCGAGACCCTGCTTCCAGTAGGTCTGGATGAAGCGCACGCTGCCGGCTGGCGGCCGGCCATCGACGATCTGCGCTTGGGCCTGGGTCGCCACCGCGAGTGCGGCGGTCAGGATCATGATGCGCATGGGAATCCGCCGGCTGGCATCAGGGTTCATCATCGAACCCCCCTGTCACGTCGACTCCCACGACACCGGACAGCCCGGTCCGTGGCGGCGCGTCGGGCGGCGACTCCTGGAGCGGCAGCAACGAGTCGTCCGAGACGCCTAGGCGGCCGCTTGCCAGATGACTGTCGAAGATGGACAGGTCGCTCGTCCGATCCTGCGCGGCGGCCGCGGCATGCTCCGAGAACTCCGGACCGCCGGGCCCGCCGGCAGCGTCATGATAGGAGAGCAGCGCGGCGAGTTGATCGGCTCTCTGACCCGCGATCACGAAGCCCGGGTCCAGATCGTAAGCGCTCCGGAAAGCGTCTCGCGCCTCCGGGAATCTCGCTTGCGACAGGAATTCCAGCCCGCGGGAGTAGGTCAGGAAGGCCACGTAGTTCGTCGTCGCCGGCAGCGCGATGGCCTCCCGCTCCTCCGGCGAAAGTTCGACGCCGAGGGAGTCGATGATCGAGAAGGTCAGATCCTTCTGGACACGGAAGAAGCGGTCAAGATCGCCGCGGATGGGCGGGGCCTGGACGAGGGAGTTGTCCGCGACATCCACCAGGACGCCGTGGAGGCTGAACTGCTCGTCGGCGAGTCCGGTCATCGACCCGGTCACGACGGTTCGCCCTCCCAGCAGGCGGCCGATGCGAGGCGCTGTCGCGGGATCCACCCTGACGACGGAGTCCAGAGCCATCTCCCGCTGGAGGGCATCGATCCGCAGGCGCTCTAGGACCTTCAGCGCGCGAACCTTCATGAGATCGAGAGAGGTCAGCTCGGCGATGCCACGCGCGAGGGGGGCGATCTCCGCCGGCAGCCGCGAGCTGTCGAAGCCGTAGACAGCGATGCTACTATCAGCGATCTCCGAAACGGAAAGACTCTCCTCCGCCGCCAGCGCTCGACGGGCCAGGGTACGCGCTCTCTCCAGTTCGATCTCCTGCAAGCGGCCCAGGACGAGTTCAGCAAACTCGCCGCGCGGATGCATGTTCAACGCGGCCTGGTAGCTCGCCACCGCGCTATCAGCATCGCCTCGCTGCTCCTGGAAGTACCCGAGGTAGAGATAGGTCCGACAGTCGGGCCTGATCCTGTTGGCCTCCCGCAGGGCATCGATCGCTCGCCCGGATTCGCCGCGGTGGAAATGGATGATGCCCAGCTCGCGCCAGGCATCCGATTCCCGAGGATGCAAGGCGAGTTCGGCTTCCAGCAGCTTCTGGGAGCGTTCGTAATCCCCCGCCCGCCTGGCATCCCGCGCTTCCTCGACCAGGCCGGGCGCGCATGCGCCTGCGCCTAGCAGTAAGATGCATGCAAGAAAGGAGAGTCTGTTTCTTCTCGGGCCGTGTTTCATTGCCGGCCATCCTGCATCTGACTTCCGGATCTACTCCTGATCAGCATGAAGACGGTAGATATCGACCTTCCGTTTCGCAGCCGCGAAAGTAGGGTCCTCTTCACATGCTCGTTTGAAGAAACTCAGTGCTTCGCTATACTCGTAACGGCTCTCGCGGTCGATACCCTTCGCATAGAGCTCGGCTGCTTTCTCCGAACTGGTGCCGAGTTCCTCCGACTCATCGTCTGTTGCTGTAGACAATTGCAGTTTCAAGCCCAGGGCGAGTTCTCTCGCCAGGGATTCCTGGTCATGAAAGAAGTCCCGCGCTTCGCCCTGTATGCGGGCGTGGGTGAGTATATCGCTGGTCTCGACGTCCACAGCCTTGACGATCATCTCTCCAGGGCCGCTCCTTGGCAGGATGACACTGCCGAACACCATGATCTTCGCGCCCACAATGCGTCCCATGGTCAGCGCTTCGCTCAACCCACGGGAAGCAAGCTGATGTTCCTTTACCAGGAAGTCGATCTTGTCCCGTTCCACGATACGTAGCCCGCTGTAGCGGTGAAAATGAAGCTCGAACAGCTCGGCCATGCCTTTGGTCAGATAGCCTAGTTGCTCCTGTTGTCCTGCCGCAGACAGGTTCTCGAACTCCATGACGGCGATCGTCTTTGCAGACGTGTCCTCGTCTTCCTGTTCACATGTCACAGGTAGCTTGTTTTCGATGAGCAGGCCATACCAGGCATCGCGCAGGCCCTGCTGCCAGTCGTCTTCAGGCAGATCCAGCAAGCACGGATCGATATCGATGATCTTCTCTAGATATCCAACAGATTCATTGAGATGCTCGATCCCCTTGGCATAGTGCAGCATGCTGAGCCAGACATAGAGCGTCACGCGGTCTCGGTCAGTCAGATCATCACGTCGCAACTCACTTTGAACGATGTGAATTCCCCGATCGAACTCCCCAAAGGTGTATGCTTCATCCACTTTCTCGATCGCGGCATCGACATTTGCTTTGGCATTACCGGCGAGGATAGTGTAGGAGATGATGGTTAAGAGAACGGCCAGGCAGATGACTTTGAGGAGATTGGCGCCGAGGTCATCATGAATCCTCACGAGAACCCGCCTCCTAATGTGCTGTGAATGGCTCATGTGCACACCCCTGAAAGTAGGATGAAAGGGCTGTGACGGCGGTTCATGCTAGCCCATTCAACGGCGTCACGCAATTGGGCTACTCCAGATTGAATACGATCGTCCTTTCCGGATCGCCAGCCTGGAGTGTGACCGACTGGGTATCCTCTCGTTCGCTCCCCCCGACACCCGCAACGACACGTATCCGGTGCTCACCCGGTAGCAGTTCGAAAGTGAAGGGTGTTCTCTGATACATGAGCTCACCGTCGATGTACACTCTCGCATCACGCGGCCTTGAGGCAACGACCAGCTTGACTGGCAAGGATGAGGGCACAGGTTTCCTCGGTGCTTGGCTTTCAACCCCTCCTTCAGAATCGGCTTGCTTCGTATCTGTTCCCATAACGCCCTGTTGCTGTGCGGAAGGAGGTGGATGACTGTCGACTGCTTCCGCAGGTCGATCCGTGACCGGATCAGCCTGCACTGCTGGCGATGCTGTCACTGGCTCAGGGCTTCGTGCTTCTTCGATACTCAGGTTCCTCTGGCTCTGCACAGCGATTATTGCCAGAGCTATGAGAACTGCACTACCGATGGCATAGTACCAGTTCCGGGAAACAGTGCTCGGGAACCTCTTCAGGGACATCGCCACCACGGAACCAAGCCTGATAGCATACTGCTTGAGGCCGATCAGCAATGCAGGAGCTCGTGGTGCTGTGCGCTTTTTATCGGAGTCGAGCGTGTCGGGAGGCCAACTTCCGGTTTCGAGCTTCTCAGTCCTGGCGAGTTCCAGCTCTATTCTGTGCGTTTCTTCGACCACATCGCGTGGGACACGGGGCAATCCACCCAGGGATTCCTGCAGCTCTTGCCTGCGCTTTCGCATCGCTGCAAGCGTTTCCTGTCTCAGCTGCGCACAATAACCCGCAGGATCCTCCGCGAGTCGTTTCAGGTGCCGTCTCCTGCTTGAATAGCGGACGCCGCGTTGTTCCAACCCTGAGCGACACGCCTCCAGCGCTGCCATCACCTCTTCCGTGCTCTTCATCCGGACTTCCCGGTTCTTGGCGAGCATGCCGTCAACACATCGCTGGAGCTCCGGGAAATCGACTTCGCAAGATGTGCCTCTCAGCGCTGGGTGGGGGGCCTTGATGATCTGTTGCCGGACATCCTCGAAGTCGCCACCCTTGAATGGCTTAGCCCCTGTCAGTAGCTCGTAAGTGACCACGCCGAGTGAGAAGACGTCCGTCTGCGCATCCAGGTTGACTTCGCCAGCAGCCTGCTCGGGACTCGCATAGGCCACCGTACCGATGAAGATGCCCTTCCTGGTGATGTCATCGAGCGGCGCGGCCTGGAGATCCTCGTAAGCCCTGGCGAGGCCAAAATCGACCAGCTTGACCTCGCCCTCGTCCGAGAGAACGATGTTGCTGGGCTTGATGTCGCGGTGAATGATGCTCATCTCGTGAGCGCAGCGCAGGCCGAGAGCTATCTCTTCGACAAGGTAGATCACCAACCCGACAGGAAGCCCCCGCGGGCTCTTGCTTCCCTTCGCCACCGAGTCCATAAGCTGGCGGAGGTCCTTGCCGCTGATGTACTCCATGACGATGAAATAGAATCCGCCCTCTTCGCCGAAGTCCAGTATGTTGGCCACATTGCTATGCTGAAAGAGGGATGCCGAATGGGCTTCACGCTTGAACCGCGTGACCGAATCTCCATCGATCGCCAGACCGGGACTGAGAATCTTGAGAGCAACCTTCTTGTCAGGCAGGTTGGGGTGCTTGGCGAGATACACCGTGGACATGGCGCCCTCGCCGATCTTCCTGATCACCTCGTAGCCGTGGTACTCCGTCTTCAATGGGACCTTCTAGCGCTACCACTCACGCAGTAACGGCAGTCACATGATCATTCCAGTAGATGCTTACCCCGCATCAAAACCAGGATTTCCCTGCATAGAATCCAACATCGAGCTTCCAAAAACAACACCTTTGTAACCGATTCGGGAAAACAGGATTCTAGGCAATGCTCGGTGCATAGCTTCGGGGGAGACCGAGAGTATGCTAGGGCTGTCCGCAGGATGCTTCCGGATACCTGTACGCAGTTGGCATCATAGTACCGATCAGGAGGGTAATCTTCCGGAAGCACTGATCGACTTGATCCTCCCGCCGGACCATCGTGCCACCAGATTCCATGATTACGCTTCTGTCGGCTTTCCGTGCATCTGGGGGCCGCGCTTTGTGGACTGCTGGGCATTCATCGGCGGTAACTTTAGCAGTGACCTTGTTGGTGTGCAATTCTAGTGACCTGTTGCTGATCGTCCTCTGCAGTGATACAATGGGTTGACTAGAGGTTTTAGGTTGTTCGCGCCTCAACCATGTGATAGTATGATGGCTCAGATCTTCATTCGGAGGTTGTTTAATGTCTACGTTATTAGTTTATTTTATCAAAGGGGTTTGGGATGTCAGAAATGCGATTAAGGATATGGTTAAGCACCATGATGCCATGGAGCGAGCCCTCCGCGGCAAGCAGCCCTTTAAGGGCGATAAAAAGTACGAGGACGCTATGAGCACTCTGCGCAAGCAGGCGGCTAAGCTCAAGAAGATAGCCTCTAACGGGATTGGGCAGCCTCAAGAACAAGTCATCAGCTCCTCCGAACTCACGAATGCTAACAGCCGCGCCAAGGCGCTCAGGAGCATGAGGGAGAACCTTAAAGCTCGTGATGATTACGAGAGCAGTGGCAGGCAATTGCTGCGGAGGATCAAGGAAGTCCGGAAAGAAGCCGAGATCCGCAGCAAAGCAGCCCGTGAACTAGCCAAACAGCTGCTTCGCATGGCTGAGTTGCCGTCCATCAGCACCGCGTTCAATGCCATGTTTCTTGAGTACAGCCAGCTTGCTCAGCAAGGCGCAGGTGCCCTGAGCAGCGTGGCCTCGGCAGCCAAGCAGGCCGAGAGGAAGGTTCAAAAGGAGCTCACAGAACTTTCAATCGCAACAGAGAACATGCGAGTTAATCTTAAGACTTTCGGGGTGATATAGAACAACCATATACATCACGCTCTCTTCAGGCCTCTTTCGTGTTCCGCTGTGCGCAGCGCCTGAGCCCGGTCACCAGAGTAGCCCTTTGTAGCAGTATGCAGCGTTCTTTCTAGTTACTTGGGCATGGCCCTCGCACCTAGCACGAAATGCTGCCTTGCTTGCTCTTAAGTACGAGCAGACTGCCGCCTCCGCGCAACGTCAATGCATCCATGAGCATGTGCAATTCCTTGGGCTTTTGTGGCACAATACAACCGTCACTTCCCTTGAACCCTCTGCCGTGTATCTCGAAGCCGCCCTCCCGGCCTGTACGCTTGGTAAACTCGCTTCCTTTTTCCAGAAGCGGAACGAGCTTTGCTTTTCTATTGCCACCAGCCCCAAAAGGTTTTTTAATGCGATATAGGCCAACTGGCAAGGGGCCACCACGTTGTTTTCCATAAACACGCAGCCGCTTGGTCATCAGGGGGTTGTCAATGATCTCCTGCTCCGTGGGATACTCCTTGCTCTTCTTGTCTTTGTGTTTTGGGTGTTTACCTCCGCCACCCCCGGACGTGCAGCGGAATCTTACACGTTTCCCGGCTAGATTTCCGGTTAGAATGCCTTCCGCGATGTAGTACGTCAGACTTAGTCCTGCCATGATTTCTCCTCGAGCCAAACAACTCCCGTCGCTCACTTAACCAGTCTCTCGTTCTGACCGCCCGCACAGATTCAGCACGCCTAGCGCAGGAGCACCAGCTTGCGCGTGGCCTTCTCGGCGCCCGCCTCCAGGCGCGCGAAGTAGACCCCCGAGCCCAGCTCGTGCCCCGCGTCGTCACGGCCGTCCCACTCCGTCCAGTGGCGGCCCGCCGGCAGCTCCGAATCGAGAAGCTGGCGCACCAGGCGGCCCCGCGCGTCGAACACCCGCAGCCGCGCCCGCGACGGCGACGGCAGGTCGAAGCCGAGGGTCGTCTGC
>JAFGBK010000014.1 GCA_016933175.1 Candidatus Krumholzibacteriota bacterium
CATGGCGCGCGGTCCGGGGCGGGAGATCCCGGGCCGCGCGTTTCATTGCCAGCGCGCTCGCGGCGGACCCGGTCGCGGTTGCGCCGGGCGAGGGTGAAGCCTGGATCCAGGGCGACGGCGCGGTCGAAGCTCTGCAGGGCCGCGTCGGCGTCGCCCGTGCCGGCCAGCAGGAGGCCGCGCAGGTTGTGAGCATCCGGATCGCCGGAAGCCAGGGCGATCGCCGCCTCCACCGCCCGGAGGGCCGCCGCGGGCCGGTGCCGCTCGCTCAGCACCAGCGCGCGGACGTAGAGGGTCGAGGCGAGGATCTCGCCGCGGGAGAGGTCGCGCAGGTACACGCCGCGCGCGACGGCGCCGGCATCGGGCGTCTTCCATGCGCGATAGAAGGCGTCATCGCAGGCGTTGGGAACGGTGGCCTCCCAGTTGAAGGTGGTGCCGTCCGCCAGGCGCCAGCGCAGGGCGATGTGACCGGGCAGGCCGATGCCGGCCAGCGGCAGCCCGATCCGCTCGGCGACGCCGAGGTAGAGGGTGACGTACATGGCGCAGTCCAGCCGCCGCCGCGCGAGCCCCATGTGAAGCAGGGCGTGACCCAGCAGGCGCTGCTCCCAGGAATCGTGGTCCTCGTAGACGAAGCCCTCCGCGGCCAGGATGCGATGGATGGCCAGCAGGGCGGCCACGGCGCCGTCGCGATCCGCGGGCGCCGGCGGCACCCGGCGCGCGGCCGCAGCCAGGACGCGCTCCACCAGGGCGTAGTTGTCAGCGACGGTCACGGGCCCGTCCACGGTGAGCAGGACGGTCCCGTCGAACAGGTCGCGCTCGGCGTCCAGCGCGAGGAGCGCGATGTTGCGTGACGGGTCTGGCAGTTCGGATGCGCACGGCGCGACGGCGCTCAGCAGCAACGCCGCGGCGAGGAGGGCCATCTGCCGGCGGGCAGACATGGGTGCCGGGTTCCTTCCGGTGTCGAGTCAAGGGTGCAGCGCAGCGGGTCCGGTTCCCAGGGGATCCATTGTACCACAGCGGGGACCGCGATTGAAGGCTCGTGCCGATGGTTCCGCGCGCGGCGCCAAAGGGTGCGGAGGTCGCCGTTGACAGCGGCGCCGACGGCGCGTCATAAAGGCTTGGCCGGGAATGGAGTCGATCGTCCCGCGCCGGACCGCGGGCGACGCGAGCGGGGAGGCGCCGTGAAGCGCGGAGAACTGTTCCATCCGCGGATCTTCGATGACCGCGCGTGGGCCGAGGGATACTACAAGCGCAACGCGAAGAGCATCGCGCGCGTGGGGCGGCGCCTGGCGGACCTGCTGGCCGGCGCGGGCTTCACGGGCGGGCGGATCCTGGACACGGGCTGCGGCTTCGGCGCCGTTCCCATCGAGCTCGCCCGGCGTTTTCCCGAGGCCGCGATCACCGGCGTCGACCTGGGCGAGCCGCTGCTGGCGATGGGCCGCTCCCTGGCCGCCGCGGCCGGCGTGGGCGACCGGATCACCCTGGCCAAGGGCGACGTGGAGCGCCTCGACTTCCCCGACGGCGCCTTCGACGTCGTCGTCAACTCCTTCATGCTGCACATCGTCGAGGATCCCGTGGCCATGCTGGACGAGACGGAGCGCGTGGCGCGGCCGGACGCGCGCATCCTCATCACCGACCTGCGGCGCATCTGGCTGGGTCTCTTCGTCAGGAAGCTGCGCACCGCATACACGCTGCCGGAGGCGCTGGCGGTCATCGAGGGTTCCCGGCTACGCCCCGGCCGCGGGGTCACGGGCCCGTTCTGGTGGGACTACCTGATCGGAGTCTGACCAGGACAATGGAAAGGAGCGACATGGGAAACATGAACGGCAAGAGCTGCGCTGGCGACCGCGCCAGCATCGTCGGGCCGATCTGGTACATCGGATGGCTCTTCACGGTGGCCTTCGCCCACCTGTCATTCTGGAAGGCGGTGCTGGCGCTGGTCATCTGGCCCTGGTACCTGGGCTCGGCGCTGGGCTAGGCGCCGCCAGCGCCCGCGCCTTGCGAGTGATCACCTCGGGTGGGTGCGGCGAGACGAGCAAGCTAGCGGCGCCAAGCAGGAGAGGATTCCATCATGGCTCGCGACCATCATTCGCTCATGCTCCTGGCCATGCTGGCTTCGACGGTATCGATGGCGGCCGTTTGCGGAGCGCCGCCGGGCGCCGCCGGAGCGCCAGGCCTCTCTCGTGAGGCCATTGCCTCCGTCCTGGACGGGCTGCCGGCGCGCGTGGAGGCGTCCCGCCAGCAGGACCGCCTCGTCGGCCTCTCCCTGGCGATCGTCCTCGACGGCGAGATCGTCTACCGCGGCGCCTTCGGCCTGGCCGACGTCGAGAACGGCCGGCCGGCGACGGCCGCGACGATCTACCCCGTCGCCTCGGTCACGAAGCTCTTCACGGCGACCATGCTCGCCCAGATGTGCGAGCGCGGCCGCGTGGGACTGGAGGATCCCCTCCAGCGCTACCTGCCCGAGTGCCGGCCCGCGCCGCCCTTCCCGGGCATGCCGCCGACCACCCTGCGCCAGCTCGCCGCCCACACGGCCGGCCTGCCCCGCGACGCCGCCGTCAACTTC
>JAFGBK010000081.1 GCA_016933175.1 Candidatus Krumholzibacteriota bacterium
CAGGGCGGGCTCCTCCTGGTCGAACTCGCCGGCGAAGTCGTCGCCGCCGGCGTCCTGGCGGAAGCCGTCCCCGGCGAAGTCTGCGACGGGCGCCCGGTGAACGGGCAGCGGCGTCGCCGCGCCGCGGCGCCCGCTGTTCCACCCGCCGCCGTCGCGCTGGATGCCGCGGCCGCCGGCCGCGCGCTGGCGGCCGTTCCAGCCTCCGTAGCGATCCCACCCGGCGGCGCCGCCCAGGCCGGCGCGCATCCCCGCCAGGTTCTCCTGGCCCTCCCGCTCGATCCACTCCTCGGGCAGCTCGTCGAGGAAGCGGCTGGGGCTCATCGGCAGGGTGTCGCCGTAGCGGCGGCGGTTGAGGGCGTGGAGGACCCACAGGCGGCGGCGCGCCCGGGTGCAGCCCACGTAGAAGAGCCGGCGCTCTTCCTCCACCTCGTCCTCGTCGTCGCTGCTCATGGCGTGGGGCAGCAGCTGCTCCTCGGCGCCGCAGAGGAAGACCGTGTCGAACTCGAGCCCCTTGGCGTTGTGCAGGGTCATGAGGGTGACGGCCTCGGCGCCGGACGCCAGGGAGTCCACGTCCGCCACCAGGGCCACCTCGGCCAGGAAGTCCAGCAGGGAGCCGGGGCGGCCCGGCCGGTCGCCCGCGATCTCGGGCAGGTCCTCCGGCGCGGGCGCGCCGCCCGTGGTCCGGCCGGCCGCCGTGCCACCCGCTCCGGCGGGCGGAGCGGCCTCGCCGCCGTCCCCGGCCACCGCGGCGTCGTCGGCGTCCGCCGCCGCCTGCCGGGCCTCGTAGAAGGCCTGGGCGGCGCTGAGCAGCTCCTGGACGTTCTCCCGGCGCACCTCGGCCCGCACCGGGTCGCTCTCCGCGAGCCACTCCAGATAGGGCACCTTCTCGATCAGCCGCTCGAGCACGGCCGGCGCGGCATCCACGGCCGGCCGCGGGCTCAGGGACAGCAGCAGCCGCCCGAACTCGCCCACGCGCCGGGCGGCGGCATCGGGCAGTTCCGCCAGGCGCTCCGGAAAGGCCGTCAGCAGAAGGCCCGGCGCCAGATTGTGGCGGCCGGCCAGCTCCCGCAGGCGCGCCTGGGTGGTCTTGCCGATGCCCCGCGGCGGCACGTTGAGCACGCGGTCCAGGCTGACACCGTCGGCGGGATTGGCGGCCAGCTTCAGGTAGGCCAGCAGATCGCGGACCTCCTTGCGGTCGTAGAAGCGCGTGCCGCCGACGATCTGGTAGGGCAGCCGGTGGCGGCCCAGCGACGCTTCCAGGGCGCGGCTCTGGGCGTGGGTCCGGTAGAGGACGGCGAAGCGCCCGTAGTCCTGCTCCAGGCCCGCGGCGCCCACGATGCGGCGCGCGACGGTCTCGGCCTCCTCCTCCTCGTCCAGGGTCGTCACCACGCGCACCGGCTGACCCGCCTCCTCGGCGGTCCACAGCTCCTTGCCCTTGCGCCGGCGGTTGTGGGCGATCACGGCGTTGGCCGCCTCGAGGATGGGACGGGTGGAGCGGTAGTTCTGCTCCAGGCGGATCACGCGCGTGCCGGGGAAGCGCCCCTCGAAGTCCAGGATGTGGCTGATGTCGGCGCCCCGCCAGCCGTAGATGCTCTGGTCGTCGTCCCCCACGACGAAGAGGTTGCCCGAGGCGGCGGCCAGCTGCTCGATGAAGCGCATCTGCAGCGGGTTGGTGTCCTGGAACTCGTCCACCAGGACCTGGTCGAAGCGGCCCGACCAGCGATCGCGGGTCGGCGGATCCTCGGCGAAGCGCCGCACGGGCAGGGCGATGAGATCGGTGAAGTCCAGGGCTCGGGCGCGGCGCAGGCCCCGCTGGTAGGCCTCGTAGATGCGCGCGGCCTGGGCGTCGCGGAAGCCGCCGGCCTCGGCGGCCGCTTCCGCGGGGCTCAGCAGGCGGCTCTTGAGACGCTCGATGAGGGCCAGGGCGGCCTGGGGCGTGATGCTGCCGTCGGGCAGCGCCAGCTCCCGGAGCATCCGCTTCATGAGGGCGAGCTGGTCGTCGGCGTCATAGATGGTGAAGTCGCGCGGCGCTCCCGCGGCCTCGCCCTCGCGGCGCAGGATGCGCAGGCCCGTGGCGTGGAAGGTGCCCAGCCAGAGCCGGGCAGCCCGCTCGCCGAGGCTGGCCTCCAGGCGCTCGCGCATCTCGCCGGCGGCCTTGTTGGTGAAGGTGAAGCCGAGGATGCGCCAGGGCGGCGTGCCCTCGTTCACGAGGCGCCGGATGCGTTCGGTCAGGACGCGTGTCTTGCCGCTGCCGGCGCCGGCGATGACCAGGCAGGGACCCGCATCATGGCGAACGGCCTCCGCCTGGGGCGGATTGAGCTGCAGGGATGTCACGGGCGTCGGATCCTCTCGCTGCAGGCGGCGGTGGCGCGGCGCGGCGGCGTAGCGCGGCCGCGGCGCCCAGGATAGGCGCCCCCGTCCGGCGATCAAAGGCTTTTCTGGAAAGCCGCGCGGCGCCTCAGAACTGGGCGCCGACGCTGAAGTGCACCTGCCGCTCGCCCAGGGTCTGCATGTCCGTCGGCCAGGCGAAATCCCACATGAGAAGGAAGTAACCAAGGCGCATGCGCAGGCCGTAGCCGACGTCGCCCCGGAGATCCTGGAGCTGCACGTCGCCGGTGCCGTGGCGGAAGGGCACGAAGTCGTCACCGTACCAGGCGCCGCCGAGGTCCGCGAAGAAGGCGCCGCCGATGTTCCCCCACACGAAGGGCAGCGGACCCCCGAACCAGACGAGGTTGATGAAGGGGAAGCGCCACTCGAGGCTGCCCATCACCGCGCGCGTCCCGTCGAACTCCAGGTACTCGTAGCCGCGCAGGTCCTGGGGGCCGCCCATGTAGAAGGTCACGGGATCGACGCCGGAGCTGCCGCGGGCGCTCAGGCGCAGGGCCAGGCTATGCCCGCCCGGGCCGTAGAAGTAGCGCCGCCAGTCGGCGAGGCCCACCCAGCGGTCCGTCGCGATGTCGCCGCCGAGGCTGTGGGCGTAGGCGGCGCTGAGCCGCCAGCGGCTGCCCTTGACAGGTCCCAGGTAGTCGAAGAGGGCGTCGTCGTGCACCAGCGAGAGGCTCGGCTGGATCAGGGTCCGGCGCTCCTCGAGCTGCTCGTCGGGATTCTCGGGATCGGGCGTGGGGACGGCGTAGCCGAAGGCATCCACGCCCTCGTAGTACTTGCGCTTGGAGGTGATCACGTGCAGGTCGCCGTCCAGGCGCGTGAAGAGGGTGAAGGGATAGCTGCCGGCGAAGAACCCGCCGCGCCGCCACTCGAGGTAGAGGCGCGCGTTCGGGAAGTACTCGCCGAAGGTGCCGACGCCGGACTGGTAGTAGCTGAGGAAGGAGTAGGCGCCGGCGCTCCAGTTCAGGCGGCGCGCGAGGCTGGTGAAGCTCAGCAGGAGATTCGAGTCGGAGATCTGGCCGAAGATATCCGCCAGGATGTTGATCTCCTTGTCGCCGAGCACGTCCTTGAAGGTGATGTAGCTGCTGCCGTAGAACCCGTAGATGGTGTCATAGGTCACCAGGCGACCGACGCCGTCCACCAGGTAGCGCGTCTTGTACGGACCGCCCCGCCCGGTGAGGGAGTCGGACTCGGCGGGCGGCGCCGGCGTCGCCACGAAGTCCCGGCTCTCGGGCTCGATGCCGAAGGGCTGGTAGCGGCGTGCCACAGGATCGGCCTCCGCCGTCCGCGCGTCCACGGCGTCCAGGAGCCCGCCGACCTCCTCGAGGACGAGGATGTCATAGCCGCCGTCGTTGAAGGACGAGAAGGCCAGGCGCTGCCCGTCGGGCGACAGGGCCGGGCTGATGATGCCGCCGGCCGGCGCGTAGACGCGGCGCGGCGCCGAATCCGGCGCGGCGCGGTACCAGAGCTCGGCCAGCCCGCCGGCGTCGCTCGTGAAGAGCAGGTGGCCTCCGGCCAGGGGCAGGGGATGGCGGTCGTCGCCGGCGGTGGCGACCAGGGGTTCCGGACTTCCGCCCAGGCTCAGGCGCCAGAGGTCGTAGCCGTCGCCGGCGTCGAGGATCTCCGGATAGGTGCCGAACTCGTCCACCTCGAGGAAGGTGGGGGCGAAGGCGCCGGGGTAGACGAAGCGGCCGGGCACCAGCTCGCGGTGCCGCGCGAAGACGAGGGTCTCGGCGTCCAGCCAGGCCGGGTCCTGCTCGTCGGCCAGGTCCTCGGTGAGGCGCCGCCAGGTCTCCGCGGCGACCTCGAAGAGGTAGAGGTCCGTGACGCCGTTGGCCACGCCGCTGACGACCACGGCGCCGCCGTCGGGCGACCAGACGGGGCTGCGCATGGTGTCGAGGGCGGGGCGGTACCGCGCCAGCTCCGAGCCCTGCTCCGCGTCGATGATCATCAGCTCGTCGCGTCCGCCCGAGAGCACGACGAGGGCGAGCTGCTTCCCGTCGGGCGAGAAGGAGGCGCCCGTGTCGAAGGGATGCAGGCTCTCGAGCTTCCCGGAGCGGTGGCCCGTGACCAGCTTGCGCAGCACCTTGCCGTCCAGGGTGGAGGCCAGGTAGAGGTTCACCTCCCCCTCGTGGTCCGAGAAGTAGGCCAGGCGCTCGCCGTCGGGCGAGAAGGCGGGGCTGTGGTAGAAGAGACGGCCGGTGTCCGCGTGGTCCAGGAGGGGAAAGGCCCGCTCCGAGGCGGCCGGGCGCCGGGCCAGCAGGCTCCAGGTGCGGGCCTTCAGGTCGCGCTGGAACTCCTCGTTCAGGGCCTCCAGGTCGAGTCCCGTGCGGCGCTTCAGGGTCCGCTCGAGGCCGCCGCGACCCGCCATGGCCTTGAACAGCTCGGGCAGGATGCCGTCGCCGAAGCGCCGGCTCAGGAAGGCCATGGCCGCCTGGCCCTCCTTGTAGACCAGGTAGCTGCCGAAGTCGCGGTCCAGGGGCTGGAGGTACTCGTTGGCCACCGCGTCCTCGATGTAGAGCTGGGCCTCGGCGTCCCAGCCCGTGGAGAACCACTCGGCCCCGCCCTCCATGAACCAGAGGGGCGGCGACTGGAACTGGCCCATGCTGCTCATGGCGTGCTCGGGGCCGCTGCCCCCGAAGAGGATGTCCAGCTGGAAGACGTGGACCAGCTCGTGGGCGACCACGTGCCGGAAGTCGGGCACGGAGCCGTCGTAGGGCAGCACGACGCGGCTGCGATAGATGTCGGTGAAGCCCTCCGTGCCCTCGCCGATCAGGTCGGGGGTGACGTTGGTCTGCTGGAAGAAGGGATGGGCGCTGTAGAGCACGAGGGGGATGCGCTTGCGGGGGCGATGGGCCAGGCGCTCCACCAGTCGCTCGTAGACCTCCTCGGCCAGGAGGATGGCCTGGCTGGCGAGCACCTCCTCCTCGGGGTAGTAGTACAGGTCGAAGTGCGGGCTGTGGTAGACCTGCCAGTCGAAGGAGTCGTAGTGGACCTTGTTCTTGCCGAAGGCCCCGGCCGCCTGCGGCGCCAGGACCAGGATCGCCGCGGCCAGCAGCAGGGCGGCCCGCTGTGCGCGGCCCGGGCGCGTCCGCGCCGGCTCGCGGCTGACGGCGTTCCCCTCAGTACTCCCAGCGAAGTCGGACATCGAAGTTCACCTCGTTGAAGAGCCCCTCCTCGCCCAGCTGATTGCTGCGATTGATCATCTCCGAGCGCAGCCAGAGTCGATTGTAGAGCCGGTACTCCAGACCCACCTCGTAGTCCGAATCGAGGCTGAGGCCCTGGTTGTAGCTGAGATAGAGCCCGCCAGGCAGGTAGCGGCCGATCTGCCAGCGGGTCTCCGTTCCGCCCTCCTCCTCAAGATTACGACTTTCCAGCTCGAAGTCCACCACACCGGCCAGCTCGCCGGCGACGATGCGCTCCAGGCGCGTCATCAGCTCGGACTCCACGCGGCCCCGGACCACCGTCGCGGCCACGTCGCCCCCGGCCTCGCGCTCCTCGCCGACGGGGAGCCCGACGAGGATGCGCAGCACGTCCTCCTTGCCGTAGCCGTGATCGCTCACCACGTCCACCTGGGGCTCGGCGAAGGTGTTGGTGATGTGGATCTCGATGCGGTCGTCGCGGTTCCGCGTCTCGGCGAGGATGTCGATCTTCGGATTCAGGCCCTCGGCGCTGCTGAAATCCAGCCAGCCCTCGACCAGGTGGAACTTGTTGCCGAAGACGGTATAGCTGCCGCGCAGGGTCTGCAGCTCCCCCGAGACGGACGTCCCCGCGGGGCTGCGGGCCAGATTCAGCTCGCCCGACAGCTCCAGGTCGGCCTCCTCGTTGCGCAGGAAGACGCTGTTGTCGGCCCGGAGAGCCAGCGCGTAGCTCAGTCCGGGATCCACCGTGGCCCCCCCTCCACCCAGGCCGGTTCCGCCGAAGTCCATCTCCAGGACGCCGGAGTGGATGACGGCGTTACCCGAGAGGAAGGGATGCGGCGCCGCGCCCTCGGCCGTGTAGGTGCTGACATCCAGCGCGCCGCTCAGGACGCCGCGGAAGTAGGGCACGGTGCCCAGCGTGGCGGCGGCGAAGTCCATGTGCAGCCCGTAGCGGCGCGGCCGGCGCCAGCGGAGCCAGCCGTCGCCGGAGATCTCGCCGTCCTTGTTGCGCGACCACCGGTGCCCCTCGCGGGCGTGGAAGGAGAGCAGGCGCAGTGTGTCCCCGTCCACGAGGCAGTCGGCGTTGAGGGCCTCGAGGCTCTCCTCCCAGCCGGCGAAGCGGAGCTGGCCGTCCCGCAGGCGCAGGTAGCCGCTCGGGGCCGGCGCATCCGGGCTGCCGCCCAGCCGGAGGTCGCCCTCCAGCGCGCCGCCGGCCTCCGCCAGCACGTCCACGAGGCCGAGGAGGTCCTCGCCCCGCCCGCTCAGGCGCAGATCGCCGCTCAGGGCGCCCTCGCCCGCCAGGCGCGGCCGCTCGCCGAGGCGCAGGACCAGGGGCAGCTGGAGCCAGCCGGCCACCCGGCTGGCGCCGCGCCGCAGGGCGAGGCGGGAGACGCGCAGGCGTCCCCCGGCCTGGGTGCCGGTCAGCTCGATGGAGTCGAAACGGCGCCCGGCGAGGCTGAAGGAGTCCACCCGCGCCTCGGCGCGAAGGACGGGATCGACGGGGCTGCCGTCCAGGGCCAGCTCGCCGCTGAGAAAGCCGGCCAGGCGCGGCCGCAGGCCGAGTGGGTCGCCCAAGCGCTCCAGCGGAAATTCCGCGGCCGCCAGGCGCAGCTCGTGGCGCAGGCCGTCCGGGGTGGTCCCGCCCAGGGCGGCCAATCCGTCCTGCGAATCCGGCAGGCCCCGCAGGATGCCGCGCAGGTCCAGCCGGCGACCGGCAGCGAGGTGCCACTGGAGGCTGTCGACGGCCAGGGAGTCGCCCCGCCACAGGAGGGAAAGGGCCAGAGTGCCCGCCGGCGCGTTCCCCAGGCGGGCGTCATCGAGGCGTGTCAGCAGGCGGTAGCCGCCGTCCTCGCGCTGCAGCGAGCCGGACAGGCGGCCGCCGGCGCCGAGGGAGGCCGGCAGCCAGGGAGTGAACTGCCGCAGGTCCAGATCCCGCCAGGCCACCCGGTCCGGGGCTTCGCTGCCTCCCCAGGCGGCCTCCAGCCGGCCGCTGCTGGATACCCAGGCCACGGGGCTGAGGCGGAAGCCGGCACCCAGGGCCAGGCGCAAGGGGCGGTCGCTGAGCCACTCCTCGTCGCGCCAGCGCACCCACAGCCGATCCAGAGCGGCCAGGGGCGGGCTGCTGGCCAGGTCCACGCTGCCCGTGAGGGAAGCCTCCAGGTCCAGCGCGTCCAGGGAGACGTGGCGCAGGTCGAGGCGCTCGCCCGCCAGGGAAGCGTCCAGCCAGAGTCGGTCGAACCGCAGCCCCGCCCGCCGGAGGCTGTCTCCCTCCAGGTGGATGTCCAGGGGCCCGGCGGCCAGGGAGTCGGCGACCAGCTCCAGGCGGCCGGCGGCCAGGTCGGCGCCGAGGTACCGGACTTCCGCCAGCCGCGAATCGAGCCGGAAGCGGGGCCCGGCGAGGGGTCCGTCGAAGCTGGCGCGGAAGTCCAGGCGGCCGGTCAGGCAGGAGTCGCCGGCGAAGCGGCAGGCCAGCCGCGAGCTGCGGCTCGTCCCCTCGCCCACCAGATCCAGCCGGTAGGGATCCGTGAGCAGGCGGCCCGTCACGGACAGGTCCAGGCCCTCGTCCCAGAGTTCCAGGCGGCGGAAGGACAGGATGCCGCTCGCGAGGCAGAGATCCCCGCTCAGCTCCTGGAAGGAGTAGTCGTCCAGGCTGCCGGGCCCCAGCTCGAGCAGGAAGCGCAGACCGCAGTCGTCGTGCCGCAGGCGGCACCAGCCATTGAGGTCCGTGCGCAGGCGGCCGCCGAGGAAGGTGGCCAGGTCGAAGGCCGTGAGCCGCGTCTCCCCGTCCATGCGGAAGGCGCGCCCCGACAGGGGCAGGGTGAAGTCGGCCGCACCGTCGACGCGGCTTCCGTTGACGAAGCCGGCGAGCCGCCGGCAGTGCAGCGTGCCGTCGCGGTAGAGCCCGGCCACGTCGACACCGGACAGCGCGTAGCCGTAGAGCTCGCCGGAGACGACTCCCGCCAGCAGCAGGCTGTCGCCGGCCCCCTCCAGCTGGAGATCGCCTTCCAGCCAGCCGTCCGTCTCGATCCCCGCGCCCGCCAGGACGGCCAGCTCGCGAAGGACAAGGGGCCGGGCCGCGAGGTCCAGCTTCCACGCGAGCCCCCCGGCCAGATCCACGTGGCCCCGCAGGCGCAGGCGGGAGTCGGGCAGGCGCAGCCCGACGCCGGCCAGGGTCAGGCTCCCGTCGGCGGGCAGGAAGAAGCGCCCGGTCAGGTCGAGGGGCGGCACGCCCGCGCGATCGACGTACGCCCGCTCCAGGTCCAGGGCCGTGCCCGCCTCGTTGCGGAAGAGGCGGAAGCGCGCCTCGCTGACGCGCAGGGAGTCCAGGCCGCCTTCGCCCTCGCGGAGGACCTTCACGTCCCTCAGCAGGACCTGCTCCAGGTCGACGATGACGCCGCTGCGCCGGCCCGGCGAGGGATCGAAGCCGGGATAGGCCCAGCGCTCGGCCTCGATGGCGAAGGCCCGCAGCACGGCGTTTTCGAAGGTGAGCTGCTCGGCATGGAAGTCGCCCCGCATCAGGCTCCAGGGATCGAAACGCACGCGCACGCGGTCGGCGGTCAGGAGATCGAAAGGCGGGCGCGCCCCGCCCTCGTAGCGCACGCGCATCCCGGACAGCTCCAGGTCGCGCCCGGGCAGGCCGTGGACGCTGGCCAGGGTCAGCGCGTAGCCGCGCTCGCGCAGGAGGTTGTGGGTCAGGTAGGTCGCCAGGCGCTCGGCCACGCGCTGGTTCTGCCAGCGCAGGAGCGCGATCCCGGCCAGGATCAGGCCCAGGAAGACGACCAGCGCGATGCGGGTCGATCTGCGCAGATGCCGGCCCATCAGAAGGCGTGCCCCAGGCTCAGGTGCCAGCGCCCCCTGCTATCCGCCAGGGCTTGGAGGGGGACGCCGTAGTCGACGCGGATGACGGTCAGGGGCGTCAGGTAGCGCAGCCCGGCGCCCACGCCGTAGAAGACGCGCCGCGTGTCGGTGCGGTCGCCGTGCTGCCAGGGGAAGGCGCGCTCGCCGCTGATGTCGCGCCAGTCGAGCCAGGTGCCGCCGCCGTCCACGAAGAACACGCCCCGCAGGTTTCGCGCGCCGAACACGCGCAGGGGAAAGCGGTACTCCAGGTTCCCCACCAGCATGGCGCGGCCGCCCAGGGCGTAGGGCGGCAGGGTCTGGCCGGGCAGATCGGGTGCCTGCTGGCCGCTCTCCGGATCCAGGCGGGGACCCAGGCTGTTCTCGTCGTAGCCGCGCACGCTCGCGGCGCCGCCGCAGTAGAAACGCTCCTCGAAGGGGACGCCGTCGTCCGGCACGCCGGGCTTGGGGTCGACGGCGCTGGCGCCGTAGGCGCCCACGAAGCCGACGAAGATCCGGCTGGCCAGGACGCCCTCGCCGCTGCGGTGGTGGTGGGTGAGATTGCACTGCAGGCGGTGGAAGTCGTGGTCGCCGCCCTGGAGGCCGCCGGCCCACTCGTAGCTGAGCAGGCCCTGGCCGCCCCGCGCGGGGTGGAAGTAGTGGTCGCGCGTGTCGCGGTCGAGGATGAAGGTCAGCGACCGCGTCAGGTACTTCGGCTCCGGAATGGCCGCGTCGGCCGAGAGGGTGCGCTGGTAGAGGAAATCGAACTGCTCGCGCACCTTGAGCACCGTGCTGCGGCTCAGACGGCGGGCGGCACTGAGGCGGATGGCGCGCGTCTCCAGGCTCGTCAGGCGCGTCTCCTGCTCGTAGTCCTTCTCGCGGAACAGGGTCAGGCTCAGATGGGCGCGGAGGCGGACGACGTGCAGGAAGCGCCACTCGAGGGCCTCGCGTTCGTACTGAAGGCCGAAGTTGCCGTCGCGGTCGTTGCGCAGGGAGAGCTTGCCCTCCAGGGCCAGGCGCTGGCCCCGGTCGAGGAGGTTGCGGTGGCTCCAGCCGCCCAGGAGGCGCAGGCCGTCCACGGTGCCCACGCCGACGCCCATCTCGAAGGCGCGCATGCGGCGCTCGCGGAAGAGCCAGACCAGGCGCAGGTACTCCTCGCCCGGGGGCGCCCCCGCGCCGGGCATGGGCTCCAGGCGGTAGTCCACCGAGCGGAAGTAGCCGCTGTCGAGCAGGTTCTGCTGGCTCTCGCGGATCGCGGCCAGGCGCAGCGGCTCGCCGGCCCGCAGCACCAGCTCGCGGTGGATGAGCTCCTCGCGCAGGCCGTGGCCGCGCAGGACCACGGCGCCCAGACGCGCCGCGGGGCCGAGCTGCACCTGGAAGACGAGGTCCAGGGAGTCCGTGGCGGCATGCGCTGGCGTCTCCCGGACCCGGCTGCGATGCCCCACCTGGGCCGAGAAGCGACCCTCCTCCTGCAGGGCGCGCAGGACGCGGTAGGCGGCCTGACCGGGCGACTCGGGATCGAAGGGATCGCCCGGCGCCAAGCCCAGGCGGCGGCGCAGCCGCCGCTCCATCTCGCCCAGCGGCGGCTCGAAGCCGATGCTGCGCAGGAAGCGCCGCTTGCCCTCCTCGACGCGGACGCGGATGCTGACGCTGTGACTGGCCGCGTCGTAGACCACGTCCTCCTCGCCCAGCGAGTAAACGCGGACATCGTAGAATCCGTGGCGATGGTAGTGGGCGGCGAGAGTGGCGAGGTCGCTGCGCAGCCAGTCGCGCAGGTAGCGTGGCCGGCCGAGGAACTGGAACAGGCGCGGCTCGCGGGTCCGCATGAGGGCCTTCAGGTCGCCGTCCGAGAAGCTCTCGTTGCCCTCGATGTCGATATGGGCTACGTAGGGCAGGGCCTCCTCGGTGTCGCCGCGGACCGGACCGGCGGCGACGAAGGCGAGCAGCACGGCCAGGAGCGCCCGTCGCCACCGGGACGCCGCCCGCGCCTCCCCGCTCGCGGCGGGCTCCGCCGGGCCGACGTGTCGCGCCGCGCGCGGCGACGCGACCGTGCTTGCCAGGCGCGGCGGTCGGCCGTAGACTGGAATCCTGTCGGAGGAGCCTCGCATGTGGCGATTCAACACCATTCCCCTGCGCCGTGTCCCCGCTTTTCTGGGCGCCTGCCTGCTGCTGGCCGCCCTGACCGCCGGCTGCGCCCGCGAGGGCGACCCGCCCGCGGCGACGACGCTCACGCCCGAGGAAGACTATCTCGTCGAGCAGTACCTGCGCGTGGTGGAGGCCCGCTACGAGGCCCTCCTGGGCGACTCCCTGGCCGCCGGGCGCTTCCACTTCCTGGAGGAGGCGCTGCCCAGCGACTCGCTGCGCGCCATCGCCCGCCGCATCTCCGCGGAAACTCCCCGCCGCTGGCCCCTGGTCTTCGAGGAGATCGTGCGCCGCAAGCAGATCCTCGAGGCGCAGCCCCGCTGAGGACCGCCTCAGAAGACGAAGCGGTTCAGCTCCTGCACGACGATGAAGAGCATCAAGCCCACCAGGAGCAGCAGGCCCGCCATGGTCAAGCGCAGGCGCACGCCCTCGTTCACGGGCAGGCGCAGGCCCTCCAGGGCGAGGAAGACCACGTGCCCGCCGTCGAGGACCGGGATGGGGAGCAGGTTGAACAGGAAGAGCTGGGTGCTGAAGAAGGCGATGAAGATGAGCAGGCGGTCGATGCCCCAGCGGGCCATCTCGCCGGCCGTGCGGAAGATGGTGATGGGACCGCCCATGGTCTCTGCCCCGTAGCGCCCGGTGATCTTGCCGACCAGCCAGGCCACGGTGCCCTTGATGGTGATCCAGACCCAGCGCGCGCCGCCCGCGAAGGCGTCGCCCCAGCTCACCGGCCGCCACTCCAGGTACTCCTCGAAGAAGATGCGCCCGATGCGGCGGGTCTGGCCCGGCTCCGCCGGGTCCGCCGCATCCGCCGCCTGGGGCGTGACCATGCCCTCCAGGCGGCGGCCCTCGTGCTCCCAGACGATGCGGACGGGCTCGCCGGCCTTCTCGTTGACGATGCCGGCGATGTCGTTGAAGAAGCGGACGGGCCGCCCGTCCACCGCCACGATGCGGTCCCCGCGCGCGAGGCCCAGGCGGTCGGCGGGGCCGCCCTTGAGCACCTTGCCCACGCGGTTGTCCAGCAGGCTCGCCAGCCCCGTGCGCAGGGTGCCCGCGGGCACGTCGAGCGTGAGGTCCAGGACCTCGCCCTCGCGCTCCACCACCAGCGGGTGACGGCCGCCGTCGGCGTCGATGATCAGGTCCAGCAACTCGTTCCAGTTGCTCGCCTCGCCGCCGGCGTAGGCGAGCACGCGGTCGCCGCGCGCGAGGCCCGCCGCCGCCGCGGGCGTGCCCGCGGCCGGTGCGTCCACCCAGGTGCCGGGGTAGATGGGCTCGCCGGTCGTGTAGATGACCCCCACGGCCACGAGGATGGCCAGGATCAGGTTGGCCAGGGGACCGGCGATGACCGCCGTCAGGCGGCGCCAGATGGGCTTGTTCCGGTAGAGCACCGAGGGCGGCAGCGTGTCCTCGCCCGGCGGCGTCTCGCCCTCCACGGGAATCTCCATCCCCGCCATCTTCACGTAGCCGCCGAAGGGTAGCAGGCTGAGCGCCCACTCCGTGCCGGCGGCGCGCCAGCGCACCAGGACCGGGCCCATGCCGATGGAGAAGCGGTGCACGTGGATGCCCATGGCGCGTGCGGCCAGGAAGTGCCCCAGCTCATGGATGAAGATGAGCACGCCGATGGTGAAGAGGCCGGCCAGCATGATGATCAGCATCGTCGCTCCTCAGTGCGCCGCCGTCCGCCGGGCCGCGATGCGGGCGGCAGCAAGATCGCGCGCGCGGCGGTCGGCCCCCACCAGTTCCTCCAGGGTCCAGGCCGGCGGCCAGGGATCGTCCGTCAGGGTCTCCGCCGCCACGGTAACGATGGCGGAGAAGGGCAGATGCCCGTCCAGGAAGGCCCCCACCGCCACTTCGTCGGCGGCGTTGAGGGCCAGGGGCGCGGTGCCGCCGCGCCGCAGGGCCTCGCGGGCCAGGTCCACGGCCGGGAAGCGCTCGCCGTCCAGGGGCGCCAGCTCCAGGCGCAGGGGGGCGGCCAGGTCCAGGCGGCCGTAGTCGGCCGTGACGCGCTCGGGCCAGGCCAGGGCCTGGGCGATGGGCTGGCGCATGTCCGGCGCGGCGAGCTGGCAGAGGACCGAGCTGTCCGTGAACTCGACCAGGGCGTGGGCGCGGGAGTCCGGGTCGACGAGCACCGCGATGCGCTCGGCGGGCAGGTCGAAGAGCCGCGCGGCCTCGATGATCTCGAAGCCCTTGTTCATCATCGTCGCTGAGTCCACGGTGATCTTGGGCCCCATGCGCCAGGTGGGATGGCGCAGGGCCTCGGCCGGCGTGACGTCCGCCAGCTCCTCGGGACGGCGGCCGAGGAAGGGCCCGCCCGACGCCGTCAGCCAGACGCGCCGCACCTGCGACGCCGGCCGCCCCGCCAGGATCTGGAAGAGCGCGGCGTGCTCGCTGTCCACGGGCAGCAAGCGAGCGCCGGAAGCCCGCCGGCGGGCGAGCACCAGGTCGCCCCCGCAGACGAGGGACTCCTTGTTGGCCAGGGCCAGGTCGACGCCCCGCTCCAGCGCCGCGAGGGTCACCGCCAGGCCGGCGAAGCCGAGGATGCCGTTGAGGGCCACGTCGGCGGGCGTGTCCAGCAGCGCCGCCGCGGGCGCGTCCTCCGGCAGCAGGCGCGCGGCGTGGTCCGGATGCGCGTCCGCCCAATTCCGCCTCGCCACGGGATCCGTGACGGCCACGCGCTCGGGCGCGAACTCGGCGATCCAATCGGCCAGGGCCTCCGTCCGGCGGTGAACCTGGAGGCCCGCAAGGCGGAATCGCTCGCGGTGCCCGCGGAGGACCGCGAGCGTGCTCGAGCCGATGGAGCCGGAGGCGCCGAAGAGCAGGACGCGCTTCATGCGGGGAAGATAACCCAGATCAGGTAGTAATAGAACAGCGGGAGGGTGAAAAGGAGGCTGTCGAGGCGGTCCAGCCAGCCCCCGTGGCCCGGAATGGAGCGCCCGCTGTCCTTGGACGCCGCCTCCCGCTTGAGCAGGGACTCGAAGAGATCCCCCAGCTGCCCCCCCACCGCCAGGATCAGGCCGAGCAGGATGGCGGCGAGCGGCATGAGATGGGGCGCCCAGTACGGGGCCACGCGCCAGGCGAAGAACACGGCGCCGGCGACGCCGCCCACCAGCCCCTCGACGGACTTGCGAGGACTCACGCGTGACGGCAGGCGGTGGCGCCCCAGGAAGCTGCCCACCACGTAGGCGGCCGTGTCGCCGATCCAGGTGATGCCGGCGCCGTAGATGACCAGGAAGCCCGCGGCGCGGTAGGACAGCTCGCCCGAAGGCAGGGCCGCCGGCAGCTCGCGCAGCAGGATCCAGTGGCCGGGCAGCACGCCGAGGTAGAAAAGCACCAGCAGCCGCTCGCCGATGCGGCCCGTCGCGCCCTCGATGCGCCCGGCCAGGATCTCGATGGTCAGGAAGAGCAGGGCCAGCAGTGTGAAGCCGATCATGCCGCCGGCGGCGCCACCCCAGGCGAAGGCGGCCAGCAGGGCCAGCACGGGCGGCAGCATCTCGGGAAACAGCCCGTCGCCGCCGCGGGCGCGGGCCAGGCGCGCGTACTCGCGCAGCAGCAGGGTGGCCAGCGCGGCCGTCAACAGGAGGAAGTGCCAGCCGCCGCGCAGGAAGATGATGCAGGCCAGGGGGATGAGAACGGCGGCCGCCAGAACGCGGACCGCGAAGGCGGCCCAGAAGCCGCCGCCCTCAGGTGACGCGCCCAAAGCGGCGCTCCCGGCTCTGGTAATCGAGGATGGCCCGGTAGAAGTCGTCCTTGCCGAAGTCGGGCCAGAGCGTGTCGGTCAGGTGGATCTCGGCGTAGGCGAGCTGCCAGAGGCAGAAGTTGCTGATGCGCTGCTCGCCGCTCGTGCGGATGAGCAGGTCGACGTTGCCCAGCTCCGGCAGGTAGAGGTGGCGCGAGAAGGCCTCCTCATCGAGGTCGGCCGGGTCCAGGGTCCCCGCCGCGGCGGCCCGCGCCACGGCGCGGCAGGCGTCCACGATCTCGGCGCGGCCGCTGTAGCTGAGGGCGAGATTGAGCACCATGCCCGTGCGCGCCGCGAGGCGGCGCTCGGTCTCGCGCAGCACGCTCAGGGTCCCCGCGGGCAGGATGTCCAGGCGGCCCATGGCGGCCAGGCGGATGTTGTTCTTCTCCAGGTCCAGGAACTCGCTCTCCAGCACCTCCTCGAGATACTGCATGAGGGATTGCACCTCGTCGCGAGGACGCTGCCAGTTCTCGATGGAGAAGGTGAAGAGGGTCAGGACCTCGAGGCCCAGCTCCGCGCCCGCCTCCACCACGCGGCGCACGGCCTTGCGGCCTTCGCGGTGGCCCATGATGCGGGGGAGCATGCGGCGGCGCGCCCAGCGCCCGTTGCCGTCCATGATGATGGCAACATGGCGGGGCAGGTCGCCCCGCTCGCGGATCTGCCGCTTGAGGTCGTCGGACGCGGCCATGCCGTCTCCCTAGACCTCCATGATCTCGGTGATCTTCTTCTCCAGGGCGCCTTCGATGTCTTGGATGTACTGGTCCGTCAGCTTCTGGATCTGATCGCTGATGCGCTTGAGGTCGTCCTCGGTGATGTCCTGGCTCTTCTGGGCCTGCTTGGCCTGCTCGATGCCGCCGCGGCGTACGTTGCGGATGGCCACGCGGCCATCCTCGGCCAGGCCCTTGACCTGCTTCACAAGCTCCTTGCGGCGCTCCTCGCTCAGCTGGGGGATCGGAATGCGCACGACGTTGCCATCGCTGGCGGGGGTCAGGCCGAGGTTGGCGGCGAGAATGGCCTTCTCCACCACGGGCACCATGTTCTTCTCCCACGGCGAGACCGTCAGCAGGCGCGGCTCGGGGGCGGCCACGCTGGCCACCTGGTTCAGGGGCGTCGGCGTCCCGTAGTAGTCCACCTTCACCGAGTCCAGCAGGGCCGTGGTGGCGCGGCCGGCGCGGATGTGGCTGAAGTCCGCCTCCGTGGACCGGAGGGTCTTGCCCATGCGCTCCTCGACATCCGAGATCAGCTCATCGATCATCCTGGTCCTCCTCCTTGACCACCTGGCTCCCCAGATTCTCGCCGAGCAGGATGCGCTTGAGGGCGCCGGGTTCCGAGAAGTTGAAGATCCTGATGGGCACCGCGTGGTCGCGGCAGAGCGCGAAGGCCGTGGCGTCCATGATCTGGAGCTTGCGCGCCAGGACCTCGTCGTAGCTCAGCCGCGGCAGGCGCTCGGCCGTGGGGTCCTTGCGGGGGTCGGCCGTGTAGACGCCGTCCACCTGGGTGCCCTTGAGCAGCAGCTCGGCGCCCAGCTCCACGGCCCGCAGGGCCGCGGTGGTGTCGGTGGAGAAGAAGGGCTGGCCGATGCCGCCGGCGGCGATGACGAACTCGCCGGCCGCCAGGGTCGCCAGCGCCCGCTCGCGGGTCCAGCCCTCGACGACGCCGGGCACCGGCACCGCGCTCAGGACCCGCGCCGGCACGCCCTCGGCCTCGAACATGGCCGCCAGGGTCATGGCGTTGAGGATGGTCGCCAGCATGCCCATGCGGTCGGCCTCGGCTTGGATGACTCCCTGCGCGGCCGCCTCGCGGCCGCGGCAGATGTTGCCGCCGCCGATGACGAGCGCCATCTGGGTGCCCAGCAGACGCAGTTCGCCGAGCTCCTGGGCGAGGTGGCGCGCCCGGGCGAAATCGAGCCCCATCCGGTCCTCGCCGGCGAGAGCTTCGCCGCTGAGCTTGAGGACGACGCGATGGAAGGCGATCGATGGCATGGAAGGGCCCTAGAACTCCTCGCCCAGCTGGAAGCGCGCGAACCGGCGGATGATCATGTTCTCGCCGAGGCTGCTGATGGTCGAGTTCAGCAGGTCCTTGACGGTCATCCCCGGATCCTTGACATAGGCCTGCTCGAGCAGGCAGACCTCGCCATAGTACTTCTCGATGCGGCCGGAGACAATCTTTTCGACGATGTTCTGGGGCTTGCCGGACTCGGCGGCCTGCTGCATGGCGATCACGCGCTCGTGCTCGACCTGGGCCGGATCGAGCTGCTCGCGATCCACGGCGACGGGCGCCGCCGCGGCCACCTGCATGGCGATGTTCTTGCAGAACTCCTGGAACTGGGGCGTGCGCGCGACGAAGTCCGTCTCGCAGGCGATCTCCACCAGGACGCCGACCTTGCCGCCGGGATGAATGTAGGCGTGGACGAGGCCCTCCTTGGTGGCGCGGCCGGACTTCTTCTTGGCGTCGGCGAGGCCCTTGGTGCGCAGGTAGTCGACGGCCGCGGCGAGGTCGCCGCCGCTCTCGTTCAGGGCCTTCTTGCAGTCCATCATGCCGGCCCCGGTCTTCTCCCGGAGCTCCTTCACCAGCTTGGCGGTGATCTCGGCCATGGTCTTCCTCCTCGGCGAGGCGATGGGTGGCGGGGCTACGGGGATGCGGGTCAGGCGTCCAGGTC
Source organism: Candidatus Krumholzibacteriota bacterium (assembly GCA_016933175.1). Classification (GTDB taxonomy): domain Bacteria; phylum Krumholzibacteriota; class Krumholzibacteriia; order JACNKJ01; family JACNKJ01; genus JAFGBK01. The sequence goes on from JAFGBK010000081.1 coordinate 17,897, forward strand.
CGGCTGCACTCCGGACGCCGCCTCGGGCTCGGTGGGCGCCGGGGCGGCGGCGGCCGGCTTCCTGCCGGCGGCGCGGGCGGCGGGCCGCTCGGCGGCCGCCTCGGCCTCGGCCTTCTCGGCCTTGGCCCGCTCGGTGGCCGCCTTGTCCTTCATGGCCGCCTGGCCCTCGAGGATGGCGTCGGCGACCATGTGCGAGAAGAGGCGGATGGAGCGGATGGCGTCGTCGTTGCCGGGAATGGGATAGTCGACGGGATCCGGGTCGCAGTTGGTGTCGACGATGGCGATGACGGGCACCTTGAGCTTGTTCGCCTCCTTGATGGCGATGTCGCTCTGCTTGGTGTCGACGACGAAGATCAGGCCGGGCTGCTTGTCCATGCCCCGGATGCCACCGAGCATGCGCTCCAGGCGCAGGCGCTTCTTGTCGAGGGACATGCGCTCCTTCTTGTTGAACTGCTCGATGCGGCCGTCGCGATCCATGGCCTCGATCTCATCGAGGCGGTCGAGGCTCTTGCGCACGGTGGCGTAGTTGGTGAGCAGCCCGCCCAGCCAGCGTTCGATGACGAAGAACTGGCCGCAGCGCTCGGCCTCCTCCCTGATGGCGCTCTGGGCCTGCTTCTTGGGCCCCACGAAGAGCACGGGCGATCCGGCGGCCGCGACCTTGCGCGCGGCCTCGTAGGCCACCTTCGCCAGGTCGAAGGTCTGCTGCAGATCGATGATGTAGATGCCGTTCTTCTCGGCGAAGATGTACGGCTTCATCTTGGGATTCCAGCGACGGGTCTGGTGCCCGAAGTGGACCCCTGCTTCCAGCATGTCCTTGATGGTGATGTCGTAACCCACGTGGGCCTCCTGCAGGTTGTTGCCTCCGCCGGGTTCGTTCCTGGTCGCGCTCCCCGAGAGGAGACCTGCCCCCGGTCCCCCGGCGTGCGTAGTCGCGCCGTCTAGCGCTTGGAGAACTGGAACCGCTTGCGCGCGCCGGGCTGCCCGTACTTCTTCCGCTCCTTCATGCGAGGATCGCGGGTCAGGCAGCCGGTGGAGCGCAGGAGCTTCTTGAGCTCCTCGTCCTTGTGGAGCAGCGCCCGGGCGATGCCCAGGCGCACGGCGCCGGCCTGGCCGGCGATGCCGCCGCCTTCAACGGTGGCCTCGACGTCGATGCTGTCCATCACGTCGACGTACTCCAGGGGCTGGCGCACCTGGATGACGAGGTTGCGGCGGCCGAAATAGGCGTCCAGGGGGCGGCCGTTGACGAGCTGCTTGCCGGTGCCGGGGGCCATGATGCGCACCCGCGCCACCGATTCCTTCCGCCGTCCCGTGGCAGTGTAGACATCAGGCATCCTGTTCGACTCCTTGGCGTGGCTGGACTAGAGATCCAGGGGCTCGGGCTGCTGCGCGCTGTGCGGGTGGCCGGCGCCGCGGTAGACGCGGAGCTTGCCGACCAGCTTCCGTCCCAGACGGTTCTTGGGCAGCATCCCGCGCACGGCGTGGGCCACGACGTCCTCGGGCTTGCTCTCGAGGAGCTGGGCCAGGGTGCGGGTCTTCAGGCCGCTGGGATAGCCCGAGTAGCGCGTGTAGAGCTTCTTCGACGGCTTGCTGTTGCCGGTCACGCGGATCTTGTCCGCGTTGACGACGATCACGTGGTCCCCCATGTCCATGTGGGGACTGAAGTCGGGGCGGTGCTTGCCGCGCAGCACCGTGGCCACGCGCGTGGCCAGGCGACCCAGCGTCTGGCCCTCCGCGTCCACGAGGTACCAGCGCTCTTCGAGATCCCCGACCTTCGTGACGTGGGTCTTCATGCTCGCCTCCATACAGGGGAATCCCGCTCCGCTCCCCCGCCCCCGCGGATGGCACGGGAGCCAGGGCCGGCCGGGATGCTCTAGCGCAAAACGAATCGCCAATCTAACAAAGGCTTACGCCGCTGTCAAGGCCGTCCCGCGACCGGATCGGGTATCAGCGGCTTCCGGCTGTCAGATCGGCGAGATGGGCGAATTCCGGTATCCGGGAATGTTCGGCCAGGAAGGCGGCGCTGGCCAGGACTTCCTCCAGGCTGTGGTTCTCCACGGTCCAGTCCAGAGGGCGCCCCAGCTCCCGGACGGCGGCGAAGACGGCCTCCCAGGGCACCGAGCCCCGACCCAGGGGCAGGTGCTGGTCGGACCGGCCGGCGTTGTCGTGGAGGTGCAGCGACAGCAGGCGCCCGCCCAGGCGCTCGAGCCACCCGGCCAGGGGAGTCCGCGAGTAGGCATGCCAGTGGCCCAGGTCCAGGTTGACGCCGAAGGCCGTCTCCGGCAGGCGGTCCAGGAGCGCCGCCAGGGCGTCCGGGTCCCGATCGAAGACGTTCTCCAGGGCGAAGCGGCAGCCGAGGGCCGCCGCGCGCTCGCCCAGGGGCCCCCAGAAGCGCGCCGAGCGTTCCCGCCAGGCCTCCGCCTCCAGGGCGTAGCCGTCGGGATCCCAGGCCGTGTGGGCGACGATCTGCGCGACGCCGAAGCGCGGCGCCAGCTCCAGGGCGGCCTCGAGGCGGCGGCGGGCCAGGGCGACGGCCTCCGGGTCGTGGCCGCCGGGCGAGAGGTCGCGGAAGGGAGCGTGGAAGCGGCAGGGCCGCCCCGCCGCGCCAAGGGAGGCGGCCAGCCTCTCGAGCTCGGTCCGGAAGGCCGGGTCCAGGGCCTCGTGGTCCACGAGTAGTTCCAGGCCCACGGGCAGGCGGGCCAGGGCTTCCTCGTAGCGCGGCAGCCAGGCCAGGGGGACGTGCGCGAAGAACCGGTGCGGCATGGGACTCCTGGCGTCGGTGAGCGAGGGGAGCGGGATCCCCCTCACTTCGGCCTTCGAACTCCGTTCGGGGAATCCCGCTCCCCTCGTTCTCCGGCATCGGGAGAGGCTCCCATGCTACGCAATGCTCTCTCGCCTGTCCATGCCCGCCCGCGGGCGCGCAAGGAAAGGCGACAGAACCTTTCCGCCGAGCGAAGTTCGAAGGCCGAAGCGAGGCGGAAGGTTCTGTCGCCTATGTTTCAGCGCCCGCGGGCGGCTACTTGACCAGCAACATCTTGTGCGTCTGGTTCTCCAGGGCCGTCGTCAGGCGGTAGAAGTAGATCCCGCTGGCGGCCGGCTCGCCGGTGTCGGTGTCGCCGCGCCAGATCACGGAGTGCTCGCCCGCGTCCAGGACGCCCTCGTGCAGCGTGTGAACCAGGCGGCCCTGCGCGTCGAAGACCTGCAGCAGGGCCGGGCCCGTCTCGGCCAGGCGGAAGGCGATCTTGGTCGTCGGGTTGAAGGGGTTCGGGTAGTTCTGGCCCAGCAGGGTCCCCGCGCCGGCTGGCAGCTCGGTGCCCGTGGGCGGATTGTCGAACAGGATGTCGATGTCATCGTCGTCGCGCGGCTGGATGTGCCACTCATCGAACTCGAAGCGTATGGTGCCGCGCACGTTGAGGGTGTCGCCCAGGATCTCCTGGTAGGTGTAGACGCCCATGTCCCCCACGTGGAGCCAGTTGAGCCCGTCCTGGCTGATGCTCCAGACGTAGAAGTTCTCGAAGGTCCCCCGCTCCACGACGGCCGCCTCGTTGACGGCGCAGAGCATGCCCTCGTACTCCTCAAGGTCGCTGCCGTCGATGGTCAGCTCGACGGGCGGCAGGGTCGGGTTGCCGCTGGAGACCTTCGCGAAGTGGTAGAAGGGCTGCGTCATGCTCGTCATGTTGTAGTACTCGGAGACCATGTCGCCGACGACGATGATGTCGCCCAGCTCAAGGGTGTCCAGGTAGGCCGGGCAGTAGACCTCGATGCCGGAGTACAGGCCGCCGCCGACGTCCTGGATGTAGACGTGGCTGCCGTAGACGTCGTACTTGCTCTGGATGACGCCGGTGATGGTGGCCACCTGGCCGGCGATGGCGCTGGAGTCGCCCGCGGCCTCGGGCTGCTGGACGAAGGCGACGGTGTTGATGCCGCCCCAGAACTGCTCGTCCTGCGGCGCCATGGGAATGCCGCTGAGGTTCTGCACGTCGAAGACGGTCAGGGTCAGCAGCACCTCGGGCGTCATGGGCCCGTCCAGGGTCAGGTGCACCATGTAGAGCAGGTCGTCATCGCGCTCGGCGGCGATGACGATGCCCTGGTCCAGGAAGTAGTTGAAGGGATTCTCGGCCGTGGTCTCCTCGACATCGCGGTCGAACTTGACGTCCACGGTGGCGTCGCCGGTGGCGCAGGCCCAGTCGATGGCCGGGGCCGGATCGGCGCCCGTGAAGACCAGATCGTAGTTGCCGCGGGGCTCGAGCTTGAAGTCGTCGTAGTTGTAGCGCAGCGTGCCGGTCACGGACTCCATGGTCATGCCGGGCAGGGGCTGCCCGTAGTCCATCTCGTCGTCCAGGCGCACGGTGTCGTTGTCCGCGTAGCCGAACTCGACGGCGAACCACTCGCCGTAGCCGGGATCCAGGTCCAGGGGATCCAGGTTCAGGCACTTGACGAGCACGCTCTCCCACTTCTCGGCCTCGACGGGGTTGGCGGTCTTGATCTGCCAGGCGCGCACCAGCACGGGCTCGGGGTAGTAGCCCGCGCCGACGATCTCGACGATGCCGTCATAGGCCGAGGAGGCGTCGACCTCGGTGAAGCCGTAGTACTCGTAGTAGAGTCCCTCGACGTTCACCAGGTTGCCGAGGAGGACGGACGGGGGCTCGGCCGTGGACGTGTAGATCCAGACGCCGGAGTACTCGCCTCCGGCCTCTTCCTGGGCGTAGAAGCCGTAGCCGGTCACGCCGGTGACGATGAGGCCCTCGAGGCGCACCTGGGTGTCCTCGGGCACGACACCGCCGTTGAGGTCGTAGCAGGTGGTCAGGAGCTGTCCGTGGGCCGCGCCCGCCGTGAGCAGGACTCCCAGGGCCAGCAGAGCGATCAGCTTCTTCATCGGTTCCCCCTGTTCAGCAGGTTGTGAGACGCCGGTTGTCGCGCAATGCCGCGTGCGGCGGGACGGTTCCGCCGCGGGTGATCATCTCAGCACTCCGAAGCGCTGGAGGAAGCCCTCCACGTCGGAGAGGTTGTTACCGTAGCCGTGGGCGAGGCTGATGGGAAAGACGAGAAGCACCAGCTCGCCGCCCGTGTCGAAGTTCCGCCGCACGCCCACGGTTCCGTTCCAGAGGCTGCCGGGATAGACATCCTCCTTCTTCACCAGGTAGAGCCGCTGCGTCGTGCCGCTCGCCAGGGCCAGGGAGTCGGGCGCCATCAGGTCGATCCCGGCCAGGGGCGACATGTTCCTCAGGGTGTCGGTGCCCGCCGACGCGTAGCCCAGGATCTCGCGTCCGGGATAGAGCCGCCGGTTGGAGGTGTTGTCTCCGCTGATGGTGGTGTCGTGGACATAGAGGCTGTCCAGCATGAGGACGTCCGTCTCGAAGTCCGCCGACAGGCTCCCTCCCGAAATCTCACTGACGCTGGCCCCGACGAGGTTCCAGCCTGTGAGCAGGACCTTGCCGCCGTCTTCCAGATACGCGCGCAGACCCGCCTCGGCCTCGCTGATCTCCGCCGTCGGCGCGCTCACGTAGTAGGAATTCGCCGCGCCAGCGTCCCCATTATACCACAGCACCGCCTCGAAGAGCGAGAAGATGGCATGGAGGTCGGAGGGGAGACCCAGGGGCCCGGCGGTCTCGAAGTCGTGGCGGTAGACCTCGCCGGCGGGGAAGAGCGCGGCCACGCTGGCCCAGAAGGCGTCGGCGGTGTTGCCGTAGCCGGAGTGCGTGTCGCAGGAGTCGAGGATCAGCGCCCGCACTCCCGACACGTCGCGGACGTGGGTGCTCGCGCTGAGCACGTTGCTGAGCCCGCCGCCCAGGTCCACGGCCTGGAGGTGGACGGTCAGATCGCGGCCCAGGGCGCCGAAGTCGTCGGCGGTGAGCATCAGCAGGGTGTCGCTGCCGGCGACGGCGACGTAGTCCAGGGAGTCCTCCAGCCAGAAGCGGATCTCATCGATGTAGGCGGTCTCGGAACCCGCCCCGCCGGCCGGAGCGTCCGGATCGGCCACGCGGAACTGCAGGCTCAGCACCGGCAGGATGGTGTCGGGCAGGCTCAGGGTGCTGGTGGTGTCGCCCCCCACCACGGCCCACAGGTGCGGCGCCTCGTTCTCGACGCTGAAGGCGGCCCCAACGGGCGTGGGATCGGCGGCGCCGTCGTCGTCCACGGCGCGGACCTGGAAGCGATGGGTGAACGTGACCGGCCCCGCGCCGGCGGACGCGGGGACGGGCAGGTAGAAGACGCTGTCGGTGGTCGTCACGAAGGGCGCCACCACGCCGACCCAGCTGGTATCGAAGCCCGCCGCCGGCACGGCCGGATCGAGGGTCCACTTGAACTCGTAGCGCAGGACCTCGCCGTCCACATCCTCGCCGTGCCAGTGGAGGGCCTGCCGGTAGTGGGTGGTGTCCAGCCCCGTTCCCTCGTCCACGAAGAGAAAGGTTTCGGGCGGCTGGTTGGGGCGCAGGCTTCCCTCCTCCGAACAGCCGGCGCCCAGAAGCGCGGCGAGGAGGACGGCGAGGACGAGGTGCGGTACGTATCGCATGCTTCGCGTTCCGGCTCGGCTGCCGCGGCAGCTCATTTCAGCACGAGGAACTTGCCCTGCTGGCAGTCCCCCCCGTCCCGGTCCGTGACCGAGAAGAGGTAGAGCCCCGTGGCGACGGGCTGCCCGTTGTGGCTGAGCAGGTCCCAGGCCGCCATGGTGCCCGGCAGCACCGGCGGCGACTCCCCTTCGGCCCCCGCGAAGACGCCGGCGGCGTTGGCGCCGGTGTAGGTGTCGCGGTCGAAGTCGATCTCGGCCACCAGGTCGCCGGCCAGGGTGAAGATCTTGATGTCGGCCCGGGCCGGGAGGCCGGCGAACCAGACGTAGCGGCCGGTGGCCCGGTTGGCGTCCCAGACGGCGCTGCCCCGGTAGGGATTGGGGAAGACCGTCACCTTCTGCCCCGCCGGCTGCTGGTCGGGCGCGCGGCCGGGCACCACGTGCTTCACGTTCTGGCCGATGCCGCTCTCGAGGCTGGGCGTCTCGGGATTGCCCATGTCGTAGCTGGTGACGGCCGCGTAGTAGTGATGGCCGTCGGCGACCGGCGCCAGGGTAAAGGCGTACTTGTAGACCGTCGTGTCGCTGCCGGCGATCTCCGTGACCCACTCCGCTTCGTCCAGGCGCACGGCGTCGAAGCCCGTGTTGTAGCCCACGGAGTCGGGCTCCGTGACCAGGAAGGGCTCCCCGGCGCCGGCATGGTAGGTGTAGGCGCCCGCCGGCCACTCGCCGTCGAGGACCTGCTGCTCGGTGTCGTAGGCGGGATCGGCGGCGATCTCGGCGTCCAGCCAGGCCTGGGTGAAGTAGGCGTCCGTGTCCGGGTTCTTGGCCGGGATGCGCGCCAGGTCGTACTGCTTCACCAGGTCGAAGGAGGCCTCCTCGTCGCTGCGGCCCACGTAGAGGCGGTAGCCCTCGAAGTCGTAGTCGCGCGTGACGGCGTCCACGCTGGCCTCGGGCTCATCGTCCCAGAGGATGCGCAGGCTGCCGCGGCCCGGCTCGACGCGCACCCGCGGCGAGAAGGGCGGCGTCGGCACGGTGAAGTTGAAGCTGTAGACCTTCTGGGCGTAGAGGGCGTTCTGGACCAGGTCGTCGAAGTTGTCGCCCGCCAGGAAGGCGACGGAGACGACGAGGCTGTCGGGATCCTGGCCGGGTCCGCCGGAGTAGAGGTTCCAGGGACCGACGCTGATGAGCTGGATGGGGCTGTCGCCCGAGCTGTCCGGCGAGGGCATGATGGTCGACCAGTCGTCGACGCCGTCCTCGGTCAGGAGGGGGTACTTCTCCACGTCGTTGTCGCGCTGGTAGCTGCCGGGCTCCCAGTCCCACCAGCGCCAGGCCACGCGCCACTCGCCCTCCTCCTGCCACTCGCCGCCGGCGGGCTTGTGCTTCACGCCGAGCAGCTTGATGCCCGCGTGCTGGGGCGCGCCTTCCTGTTCGCCTCTCCAGTGACACTCGGCCACCAGGTTGAAGGGATCCTCGCTGAGGCCGGCGTACTCCTCCTTATCGTCCACCCAGTAGAGATAATGATGGCAGAACCAGTTGGCGCTCGAGGGCGGCCAGTCGCCGAGGGGGTACTTGCCCTTCCAGCCCGTCGTCATCTCGGCGTAGACGCCCAGGTAGGCGTTCAGCAGGGTGCGCGTCGGCACGAGGGTCCACTTCACGAGGATCATGGCGTCCGCCGGCTCGTAGCTCCAGGCGTAGCTCTCCTGGGTGATGCGCAGGCCGCTGGCGCTGTGCCAGTCGTCGGTGTTGCCCTGCACCGGCGTGTGCTGGTGGTCGAGGGTGTCCAGGAAGGCCGTGACGAGGTCCTGCTCGCTGATGGCGTTCTGGGGATCGTAGTAGGGGCTGTTGGGCAGGGTGCTGCGCTCGCGGATCCAGCCCAGGTTGATCTCCGCCGCGGGGATGGAGACCGGCACGAACTCCGTGGGGCGGGTGTAGGTGCCCCAGTAGCCGTCCTGGACGCCGGTGGTGACGAGGGTGTCGAAGTCGGTGTTGATGCCGCCGATCCAGAGCCCGCCGCGGATCAGGTGGTCCACCTCCGAGCCCTTGGGATACTCCATGGAGGCGGCGCGCTCGGCGAAGTTGTTGCCCAGGAAGCCGTGGTTGGACACGGCCAGGGCCAGGTTGCCGGCGTTCTGCGTGCGGAAGACGAAGTCCAGGACCAGGTCCTCGCCGTCGCGGGCCCAGAAGGGCCCCGCCGCGGGCGGCGGCGCCGGATCGGGGTCGTCGTGGCTCGCGGGCGCGGTGCCCGCCAGGAGCAGGGCCCCCGCCAGGACGGCCAGCGCGCCGGCCCGGCGCCGCCCGGGCCTACTGGCGCTTCTCATAGTCGATGACCTTCCCCAGTTCGGGATCCGCGACGTAGACCTTGCCTTGGTTGAGGGTCACGGCGCTCGGCTGGCGCAGCACCTCGCGGTCGTCGGTGTTGACGCGCAGGGCGCTGGTCGGGTCGAGGTCGGCGTCGATCTCCCACAGGCTCGTGTCCGCCATGTCGAGGACGAAGAGGTTGTCGGCGTCGGCGACCAGGGCCACGGGATCCGCGAGCAGGTCGCTCAGGTACTCGAAGATCGGGCTCGCGACGCCCGCCGGGTCCAGCAGCTGGATGGTCTTCAGCCCGTCGTCGAGCAGGACGAGCTTGCCGGCCGCGAAGTCCAGGTCGCGCACGGTGGCGCCGGTGAGCTGGCTGGTCCAGGTGATCTGTCCGGCGGCCGCGAGGTGCAGGCTGCCGGGCGCGCCCGTCACCTGGTAGCGATAGATCTTGTTTGCCGCGCGGTCCGCGACGAAGACGCGGCCCTCGTCGTCGGCCGCCACGGCCGCCACGTCCTGCCAGGCGGGATCGCCATGGCTGATCTCCACATCCAGGGGCTCGAGGAACTCGCCGCCGTCGTAGCCCTTGAGCAGGCCGTCGCCGGCGTCGTAGACCCACAGCCGACGGCCCAGATCCGTGCCGGCGGCGAGCAGGCGCGGCTCGACGAGTCCGTTGAACAGCTTCTTGTGCGAGGGCGTCACCAGGTCCTCGCGCTTGTAGGTCGGGTAGATGCTCAGGCTCTCGGCGTGCTGGATCACGTAGAAGATGCTCGTGCCGCGGTGGACCAGCATGTCCGTGGCGCCGTCGATGAGCCAGCGGTAGGTGATCTCGTAGCTCTCGTCACCCACCACCTCGACGTTGGCGATCTGCTCGGGCAGCTCGGGCTTGAGGCCGCAGGCCGCCGCCAGCAGGAGGGGAAGCAGGATGCCGATGGCGGGTCGTCGCATGCTCGTCCTCAGAAGTCCACGCGGAAAGCCCCGCGGTGGATGGCACCGAGGCTGTTGCCGTCGGTGTAGGCGTAGTCCAGGCCGGCCATGGCGCCGCCCAGCATGAAGTTGGCGCCGAAGCCCGCCGAGAGGCCCATCTCGTCGGCCATGAAGTCGTAGCCCGCGCGCACGGCGAAGAGGCCGCCCAGGTAGGACAGCTCCAGGCCCGTGGCCAGCGTCTCCGCGTTGTCGGAGAGGTGATTCATCTCCAGGGTCTGCGTGAGCAGCCAGGGGTGGCGATGCCAGGGCTCGAAGGCGACGCCCAGCTTGAAGGCGGCCGGCGGCGGGAAGCTCTCGTACTCCTCCGCCTTCTCCTCGACGTGGTTCCAGTAGCTGCCCGCGGGCGCGAACTCCGGGCCGAAGTTCTGGATGCTCATGCCGATGCGCAGGTTGCCGTACTCGATGCGGTAGAGGGTGCCCGCGTCCACCACCCAGGCGTTGGTGACGGGGCCGCCCACCGAGCTGCCCAGGTCCTCGCGCACGTACTTCAGGGACAGCCCCAGCAGGAGACGGTCGGTCATGAAGCGCGCGAAGGACAGGCCCAGCACCCAGTCCGCGTAGCCGAAGCTGCGCCCCGTGCCGTACGGATGGTACTCGTCGGTCTCGTCCATCGTCGTGCTGAGGCTGCCGAACATGACGCCGAGGGTGCCGCCCAGTCGCGGCGCGGGCAGGGCCAGGATGAGGTTCCCGTAGTGGATGTCCGCCGGCCAGGCCACGTAGCTGGCGTAGACCTGGCGGTTGGCCAGCTGGCCGAGACCGGCCGGGTTGTACCAGGCCGCCGCCGCGTCCGCGGCCACCGCCGACCAGGCGCCGCCCATGGCCGCCGCCTGCGGGCTGATGTCGATCTTCAGGAAGGTGCCGCTGCTCGTGGCCACGCGCAGGGCGCCGAGCTCCTGGCCGGCCAGGGCCGGCGAGGACGCCAGGAGCAGCAGCAGGACCAGGATGCCGCGCCGCGCCGCCATCAGAAGCTCACTCCGACGCTGAACTTGAAGCGCCGCGGGCTGCCGTTGCGCGACGGATCGACCAGGCTCAGGGCGCGCGCCAGGGCGGCGTCGGGATCGTCCGGCGGCGTGGCGTATCTGCCGACACCCTCCTTGTAGGGCTCGCCCGTGACGGGATCGACGCTGCGCGGCTGGTCCCAGTCGAAGACGTTCCAGCCCTGGAGCGTCAGGTCGATGCGGTGGTTCCCCCAGTTGATCCACTTCTGGAGCTTCAGGTTCAGGTTCTGCTCGATGGGCCCGTTGCGGGAGTAGTCCTCGCCGATGGGGCTGCCGCCGATGTCCTCGGGCGTGTAGGCGCGGCCGGAGGAGAGGCTGTAGTAGGCGTTGAAGCCCCAGTGGCCGGGCAGCGGCAGGCCGAGCACCCGCGGGCCGCGGATGTCGCGCACCCGGAAGTCCATGGTCGCCGTCAGGCGGTGGGGCCGGTTCCACCAGAGGTAGCCCTCCGCCAGCTCGACCTCGCCGGTGGCGCCGCCCACGTAGAGCTCGCGCTGGGCGTTGGGGTCGCTGCTCTTTCCCGTGGCGATGGAGTAGGTGTAGCTCAACGAACCCGACAGGTACTGGCCGCGTCGCTTGCGCAGGGACAGCTCGACGCCGCGGCTGCGGGCGTAGTCGCTGTTCCGGTAGAGGAAGTAGGTGGCCTCCTTGCTGCCCTCGATGGGATCGTAGTACTGGACCGTGTACTGCTCGCTGGTCGGGTAGTTGAAGATGTCCTTGACGAAGACCGTCAGGTCGCCGGCCAGGCCCTCGGCGAAGGTGTGGCGGGCGCCCAGCTCGTACTGGATGGTGATCTTGGGATCGAGGTTGATGTTGCCCAGGTTGCCGAAGAGGTCCTCCACGCCGCTGGCCACGTGGGTGTAGACGTAGTAGTAGGTGGGCCACTGGCTGAAGTGGCCGTAGTTGAAGAAGAGGTTGTCGCGGTCCGTGATCGGGTAGCTGATGGCGATCCGCGGGCTGATGGTGTACTTGAGCCGGTTGCCGAACAGCTCGGTCGTGTCGTCGAAGTACTGCTCCCCCACCTGCTCGCTGAACAGGTCCCCCGCCGTGCCGTCGATGGCGGCCTGGGCGGCGTCCGTGGCGAACTTGCCGGGGAACCAGAGGTCCGCGCGCAGCCCGAGGTTCGAGACGAAGCCCCGGTACTCGATGTCGTCCTGCACGTAGCAATAGGCCGTGGTCGGATGGACGCGGAAGACGTCCTTGCGGCCCAGGCCGTCCTCGCGGTGGATCCAGGGATCGCGGATCTCGACGTTCTGGATGGACTCGTAGCCCACCGAGAAGCCCGTCTTGGCGTGGTGGTGCGGGTACCAGTGCTTGGTCAGGTCCCACTTGAGGGACCAGCGCTCCACGAAGCGGTCCCGGTACTGGTTGTAGTCCCCGTTCAGCGTGAAGTAGGGGTGGAAGATCCAGTCGTCGCCCTGGGCGGGATCCGGCCAGCTATAGGCCTGCGGTTCGTACTGCGCCAGGTAGGCGCGCAGGTCGTCGTTGGTGGGCAGCTGGGAGTCCTGGCGGATGCGGACGAAGAAGCGCGCCAGCTGCAGCTCGTGGAACATGGTGCTGCCGATGTTCTGGCGGTAGCGGATCGTGGCCGTGTTGCGGTCCTCCACGAAGGCGCTGTAGTGGTCCAGGTAGTTGGACCACCGGAAGGGATACCGGTTGCTCTCGCGCGTGAGATCGCTGATGTCGTGGCGGTCGAAGCCCTGGTCGAAGGCGAGGTACTTGGTGAGCGTCAGCGTGAACTTGTGATCCTTGTTGAGCTTCCAGGCCAGCTTGGCCATGAGGTTCCAGTCGTTGTTCTGGCGCGGCGCCGTCACGCCGGACCAGACGACGGGCAGGCCCAGGAAGCTGTCCTCGTAATGGATGGCGAGGTTCCGCGCGCCGGCCGGCATCGTGCGGATGCTGGGGAAGCGCGTGTTCATCACCTCGCCCGAGAAGTTGGTGAAGAAGCTGAGCCGCTCGCCGGGGATCCAGCCGCCGCTGCCGGGGATGGGACCGCCGAACTGGAACTTGTAGGTATCCGTGAAGTAGTGCTCCCAATCCGTCTCGACGCCCGGCAGGTGATCCACCCCGTACTCGGCGAAGCCGCTGTAGGTCTCGCCGCCCTCCTTGAGGGTGACGTTGATGACGCCGCCCATGGCGTCGCCGTACTCGGCGCGCCAGCCGCCGGTGATCAGGTCCAGGTTGGCCACGGACTTGGAGTCGATGCCCTTGGCGCTGCTCGTGCCGGCCAGGGCGTCCTTCATGGGCACGCCGTCCACGAGGACGAGCGTCTCGTCGGACCGGCTGCCGCGGATGTGGATCTCGTCGTCCTGCTTGACGACGCCCGGCTGGGCGACCACCACCTCCTCGACGGTCTCCACGGGCATGCGGGCGATGTCCTCGGCCGCGAGGGACTTGGCGCTGGCGGCCTCGGTGACGTCCACCAGGGGCCGCTCGCCGAAGACGGTGATCTTCTCCGTCTCGATGACGGTGGGTTCCAGCTCGAACTCCAGCTCGAGGTAGGTGCCGTCGCGCAGGCGGATCAGGGGCCGCTCGGACACCTTGTAGCCCATGTAGCTGGCCTTGATGGTGTAGGTGCCCGGCGGGATCTGCGTGATGATGAAGGTGCCGTCGTCCAGGCTCATGGCGCCGAAGGGCGTGCCGGCGACGATGATGTTGCCGTAGGGCAGGGGCCGGCCCGTGGCCAGGTCGGTCAGGCGGCCGGCGACGGTGGCGCCGGCCAGGGCCTCCCCCGCCAGGGCGATCAGCAGCAGCGCCGCGCCCGGGAGCAAGGCGCGCAGGGGGCGGCGCGGTCGGTGCGGGAGGCGGCGCGCAAGCGGCATCGTCGTCGGTCCCTCGAAGATGTCCCGCGGCGGGGGTGGATCATGACCAGCAGGCGAAGCTAGCATAGCCCATGGGGCGAGTCAATCCGGCCGCCCCCGGCGCGCCCATCTTCATGAAAACTCCACATCGCGCGGGCGCCGGGCCACGCGGCGCGAGCCCGCGGCGGCCCCTCCGCGCTAGGCGGGATCGCACTCCGCGTCGCGGCCGAAGGCGTAGGGAGGCCGCAGCACGCCGCGCTCCGTGAGGAAGGCTGTCACCAGGTCGCCCGGGGTGACATCGAAGGCGGGATTGTAGACGGCCGCGCCCGGCGCCGCCGTCGCCCGCCCCGCCAGGTGCGTGACCTCCTCGGCGCCGCGCTCCTCGATGGGAACGGCCGCGCCATCGGGGGCCGATGGATCGAAGCTGGTCCAGGGCGCCGCCACGTAGAAGGGCGTGCCGGCGCGGGCGGCGGCCAGGGCGAGGGGCAGGGTGCCCAGCTTGTTGGCAGTGTCGCCGTTGGCCGCCACGCGGTCGGCGCCCACGATGACCGCATCCACCTTCCCCGCCAGGATCAGCCCCGGCCCGGCGCCGTCGGGCATCAGGCGCACCGGCACTCCCGCCTTGCCCAGCTCCCAGGCTGTCAGTCGGGCGCCCTGGAGGAGGGGCCGCGTCTCGCCGGCGTAGACGGTGAAGCGGCGGCCGCGCTCGTGCCCCCGCAGGATCACGCCCAGGGCCGTGCCGATGCCGCCGGTGGCCAGGGGACCCGCGTTGCAGTGGGTGACGAGGGTCGCCGCCTCCGGCAGCAGCGAGAGGCCCGCCGCCGCGATGTCCTCGCAGACCTGCCGCTCGTCGCGGTGCAGGGCCGCGGCCTCGGCCTCCAGGCGGTCCAGGAGATCCCCCGCCGTCGCCTTCGCGGCGGTCCGGCAGAAGGCGGACTCGGCCCGCTCCAGGCGGGTCAAGGCCGCCGGCAGGTTGACGGCCGTGGGCCGGGCCGCGCCCAGCCGGGCACGCGCGTCGGCCAGGGCCTCGCGCGCCGCCGTCAGGCCCGCCTCGGGATCGCGCGCCAGCAGGTCGGCCAGGGCCACGCAGAGGCCGTAGCCGGCCGCGATGCCGATGGCCGGCGCGCCGCGCACGGCCAGGCGGCCGATGGCCGCCGCCACGGCCTCGGCGTCCCGGGCCTCCACGTGGGTCTCCTCCCAGGGCAGCCGCGTCTGGTCGAGGATGCGCAGCACGCCGCGGCGGTACTCGAGGTTGGGGGGGATGCCCGCGATCATGCCGTCCCTCCTCGCGCCGGGCCGCGCTCCCAGTCCCGGAGCATGCGCGTCAGCAGCTCCAGGGGCAGGCCCATCACGTTGAAGTAGCAGCCCTCGATGCCGGTGACGAACTGGGCCGCGTGGCCCTGTATGCCGTAGGCGCCGGCCTTGTCGAAGGGCTCGCCGGTGGCCAGGTAGGCCTCGATCTCCGCGGCGGCCAGGTCGCGGAAGCGCACCACCGTGCGCGACAGGTCCGCAGCCTCGCGCAGCCGCCCGGGCGCCGGGTCCCACCTGGCCAGGGCCACCGCCGTCATGACCTCGTGCGCGCGGCCCGCCAGGGCGCGCAGCATGGCGCGGGCCGCGTCCGCGTCCGCCGGCTTGCCCAGGCTCCGGCCGTCGGCCACCACCAGCGTGTCGGCGCCGATGACCAGCGCGCCCGGCCGGCGGCGGGCCACCTCGCGCGCCTTGCCCAGGGCGTGACGGCGGGCCGCCGCCTCCGGCGCGCCCTCGCCGTTCTCCTCGCGATAGGCGCTGGGCAGCACCTCGCAGGCGAAGCCGAGGCCGGCCAGCAGCTCCCGCCGCCGGGGGCTGGCCGAGGCGAGGACGAGGCCCGCTTGCGCGCGCGCGGACAGGAAGGGGTTCACGGCGCCTCGCGCTCGAGGATCAGGGTCACGGGCCCGTCGTTGATCAGCTCCACGGCCATCATGGCCTGGAAGACGCCGGACGCCACGGGCAGCCCCTCCTCGCGCAGCAGCGCGAGGAAGCGTTCGTAGAGGGCGGCGGCCCGCTCGGGCGGGGCCGAGTGGACGAAGCTGGGCCGGCGGCCCTTGCGGCAGTCGCCGTAGAGAGTGAACTGGCTGACGGCCAGCACGCCGCCGCCCGTATCGCGCAGGGAGCGGTTCATCTTGCCGACGTCGTCGGTGAAGACGCGCAGATCGGCGCACTTGGCGGCCATCCAGCGCAGGACCGCCTCGTCGTCCGCCGGCGCGAAGGCGCACAGCAGCAGCAGCCCGGGGCCGATCTCGCCCACCGCGCGGCCATCGACGCGCACCCGCGCCTCGCTCACCCGTTGCAGCACCACCCGCATCGGTCCCCCTAGATCCGCGTCACCTCGTGCACGCTCCGCACGCCGCGCAGGCTGCGGATGACCTCGTCCAGCTGACCGAGGTCGCGCACCACGAGGGTGAAGTGGAAGCGCACCTGCAGGTCCTTCTCGTCGCGGCTGAAGCTGCCGCTGTGCAGGTTGGTGCCGGTGCGCCCGATCCGCTCGGTGAGCTCCGCCAGGAGGTTGGGCCGGTCCGAGGCGGCGACGACGAGGCCGACGAGGAAGGTCTCCTGCTCGTCCACATCCCACTCCACGTTCACCAGGCGCTCATCCAGCTCCGGCCGGCTGGAGATGTTGAGACAGTCCGCCCGGTGGATGCTGATGCCGCGGCCGCGCGTGACGACGCCGATGATGGCGTCGCCCGGCACCGGGCGGCAGCAGCCGGCGAAGCGGATCATCAGGTTGCCGTGCCCCTCCACGCGCACGCCGCGCACGGACTCGCGCGTGAGGCGGGCGACCTCCTCGTCGCTCAGGGCCGGCCGCTCCCGCGCGCCCGGCTCCGGCGGGTGGATGCGGTTGAAGACCTGCACGGCGCTGAGGTTGCCGCGCCCCACGCCCTCGACGACCCGCTCGGCGTTCTCCACGCCCAGGGCCTCGGCCGCCAGCTCCAGATCGTCCTCGTCCGGGTAGGGCTGCTGGTGGCGCTTGAACTCGCGCTCCAGCAGCTCCCGCCCCAGGCTCAGGGACTGCTCCAGCTCCGTCTCGCGCAGCCGCCGCTTGATGCGGCTGACGGCCTTGGCGCTGCGCACGAAGCTGAGCCAGTCGCGGCTGGGCCGGGCGTTCTTGCGCGTGATGATCTCCACCACCTCGCCGCTGGTCAGCTCGTGGCGGAGGGGCACCTGCTTGCCGTCGATGCGGGCTCCCACCGTGTGGTCGCCCACCTCGGTGTGGATGGCGTAGGCGAAGTCCACCGGCGTGGCGCCGGCGGGCAGGATGTGCAGGTCGCCGCGCGGCGTGAAGACGAAGATGCCCTCCTGGAAGAGGTTGATCTTCAGGCTGGCCATGAACTCCGAGGGATCCTCGCTCCACTCGCCGGCCTGGATCTCCTCGAGGAAGGTGCGCAGGAAGTCCAGCTCGCGGCCGCTGGCCGGCTCGTCGCGGCTGATCTCGCCGCCATCCTTGTAGCGCCAGTGGGCGGCGATGCCGAACTCGGCCGTCTGGTGCATCTCGCGCGTGCGGATCTGCACCTCGAAGATGGTGCCGTCGGGGCCGATGACGGCGGTGTGCAGGCTCCGGTAGCCGTTCCGCTTGGGCGTGGCCACGTAATCCTTGAAGCGCTTGGGCAGGGGCGTGAAGACCGTGTGGACGACGCCCAGGGCGTGATAGCAGTCGGCCACGGTCTGCGTGATGATGCGGAAGGCGAGCTGGTCGAGGACCTCCTCCGCCTTGAGGTTCTGCGCCAGCATCTTGCGGTAGATGCTGTAGAAGTGCTTGGCCCGGCCCTGCACGGCGCAGTCGATGCCGTTCTGCTCCATGGCCAGGCGGATGCGGTCGCGCATGGCCTGGATGTACTCGTCGCGCGACTCGCGGCGGGTGCCCGTGCTCTCGGCCACGCAGGCGTAGGGCTCCGGCTCGAGGTACTTGAAGGCCAGGTCCTCCAGCTCCCACTTGAGCCGCCCGATGCCGAGCCGGTTGGCCAGGGGCGCGTAGATGTCCATGGTCTCGCGCGCGATGCGCAGCTGCCGCGGCCGCTCGAGGTACTCGAGGGTCTGCATGTTGTGCAGGCGGTCGGCCAGCTTGATGAGCAGGATGCGGATGTCCTTGCTCATCTGGAGCAGCAGCTTGCGGAAGTTCTCCGCCTGGGCCTTCTCCTCGCTGGCGAAGCGCAGGTGGGCGATCTTGCTGACGCCGTCCACCAGCAGCGCCACCGCCGGATTGAACTCCTGGCGCAGGATCTCGACGCTGAGCGGCGTGTCCTCGACGGCGTCGTGCAGGAGCGCGGCGGCGATGGCGTTGGAGCCCAGGTTCATCTCGGCCACGGTGCGGGCCACGGCCAGGACGTGGTCGAAGTAGGGATCGCCGGAGCGCCGCCGCTGGCCGGCGTGGACCGCGCGGGCCCGCCAGAAGGCCCGCTCCACGAGGTCCCCGTCCAGCTGCGGCGAGTACTGCCGGGCCAGGGCCAGCAGGGCGTCGCGCTCGGCGGCGGCCGCCGCGTCCGGCGCGGTGTCGTGCTCGGAGCGCGCGCTCACGCGGGCACCGCCCCGGGCTGCAGCTCCACGAGGTGCAGGGCGACGCCGTGCTCGCCCGGCATCCGGCGGAAGCCGTCGCGCGCCACGCGGACGGCGAGGTCGCTCGCGGCGCCCCGCTCCACGCGCGGCCCCAGGCGCGCGGCCTGGCCGAAGGCGATGGCGCGGAAGCGGCCGCCGCGCGGCGAGCGGAAGTGCAGGCGCAGGTGGGTGTCCTTGAGGACCTCCGCCGCCAGGGGCACGACGCCGCGCAGCAGCACGAGCGGCTCGGGATTGCCCTCGCCGAAGGGCCCCACGCGCTCGAGGTCGTCCAGGAAGGGGCGGTCCATGGTTTCGGGCTCCAGGGCCAGGTCGGCCAGCACCGACTGCGGCGGCGGCGGGGCCGCCGCCGCCTCGGCCACGCAGCCGGCGAAGGCCTCCCAGCGACCGGGCTTGACGTCGAAGCCCACGGCCCGGCGGTGGCCGCCGTGGCGGCGCAGGTGCGCCGCCGCCGCGTCCAGCAGGGCCTTGAGGTCCTGGCCTTCCGGGCCGCGCCCCGAGCCGCGCGCGTTGCCCGCCGCGTCCAGACCCGCCAGCAGCACGGGCAGGCCGAACTCCTCCACCAGGCGGGCCGCGGAGATGCCGAGCACGCCGGGGTGCCAGCCCCGGCTGGCCAGGGCCAGAACGCCCGGGCGGTGCCCGCCGGACAGCCGCGCGCGCGCCGCCTCGCGGGCGGCCGCCGTGACGGACGCTTCCAGCTCGCGGCGGCGGTTGTTGACGGACTCCAGGCGTTCCGCGAGATCCGCGGCCTCGGCGGCGTCCTCGCTGAGCAGCAGATCGAGAGCCAGGCGGGGGCTATCCATGCGGCCCGGCGCGTTGAGGCGCGGAGCCAGGCGGAAGGCCAGGTCCCTGGCGTCCAGCTCGCCGGGACGGATGCCCGCCGTCCGGGCCAGGGCCCGCCAGGCGGGATGGCGGTCGGCGGCGGAGCCGGGGCGGGCCGTCAGGCGCCGGCTCATCTCGGCCAGGCCGGCCGTGACCAGGAGCCGGTTCTCCCCCCGCAGCGGCATGACGTCGGCCACCGTGCCCAGGGCCGCGAAGTCCAGCCAGGTCTCGGGCGGCAAAGGGCGGCCGCGGGCCGCGTGCAGCGCCCGGGCGAGCTTGTAGGCGATGGCGCTGCCGGCCAGGTCGCGGTGGGGATAGCGGCTGTCGGCCCGCAGGGGGCTGACGAAGGCGCAAGCCGCGGGCAGCTCGGTGGCCAGGTGATGGTCCGTGACGATGGTGTCCACGCCGGCGGCGGCCAGCTCGGCCACCAGCTCGCCGTCGGAGCTGCCGCAGTCGACGGTGACGACCAGGGTGCAGCCCCGTTCGCGCGCACGGGCCAGCGCCCGCCGGCTGAGGCCGTAGCCGTCCCGGTCCCGGCGTGGCACGAAGGCCTGGATGCTTCCGGGATCGGCGCCCAGGGCGCGCAGAGCCCGCAGCAGAAGCGCCGCGCCGGTCAGGCCGTCGACGTCGTAGTCGCCGTGGACGAGGATCCGCTCGCCGCGGTCGCAGGCCGCCAGGAGGCGGTCCACGGCGCGGTCCATGTCGGGCAGGAGCGCGGGATCGTGCTGGTGACGAGCGTCGCCGTCCTGGAGGGCCTCCCAGGCGGCACGGTCGCGGCAGCCGCGCTGCCAGGCGAGGGCGGCCACGGCCGGATGCAGTCCGAGGTCCGCGGCCAGGCGCTCGCGCTCCGCGTCGGAAGGCTGCTCGCGCAGGCGGATGGCCGGTGCCGGAGCGGGTTGCAAGCGACCTCCTGGACGCGGGGCGGCGGCGCGGAAACGGAAAGCGGAAGCGGACCTGTAAGCCGAGTTCTGTTCCCCCTGGGGGGCGATGGCCATTTATCTGGGGCCGTCGTTGCCGGCGACCTCGTGCGACCTACCCGGGAATAAAAGGAGCGGGCCGCTCCATCTTCCCTGCTTGGTCTTGCTCCGGGTGGGGTTTGCCGTGCGACGCCCGTCACCGGGCGCCCGGTGAGCTCTTACCTCGCCGTTTCACCCTTGCCGGCCGCGGACGAGCCGCGGCTTAGGCGGTCTGTTCTCTGTGGCACTTTCCGTGGAATCACTTCCCCTGGGTGTTACCCAGCACCCTGCCCTGTGGAGCTCGGACTTTCCTCGGACCCTCGCGGGCCCGCGGCCATCCGGTCCGCTTCCGCACGCGATTATAGGGAGTCGAGGGCCTCGTTCGCAAGCGCGTCCGCAGCCGCGTTCTCCCCGCGGGGCACGTGGCGCAGGCGCGCGTCGTCGAAGCCGGCCAGGGCGGTCTTCGCCGCCGCGTGGAGGGGCATGAGCCCCGCGTTCTTCACCTTGTAGCGTCCCTCGAGCTGGCGGATCACCAGCTCGCTGTCCATGGCCACCTCGATCCGCCGAAAGCCCAGGCGGCGGACCGCCTCCAGGCCCGCCAGGAGCGACCGGTACTCCGCCTGGTTGTTCGTGAGCGTTCCTAGGGCGCGGCCGTGGCGATAGATCTCCTGCCCGTCGAGGCTGACGACGAGACCGAGGGCGGCGGGGCCGGGATTGCCGCGGCTCGCGCCGTCGCACTGGAGGCGAGCGACGGCCCCCGGCGACAGCGACAGCGGCGCCAGCGCCTCGGGCGGGAGGGAATCGCCGGCCGCCCCGCGCTCGCCTTTGCCGGCGGCCGCCAGTTCGCCATGGCGCGCCTCCAGCCAGGCCAGGAGCGCGCGGCGCTCCCTCGCGGCGAGCTCCGGCCCGCCGCCGCCAGCCAGCCAGTCGATGAGGACCCGCAGCGTCGCCGACTTCACGATTCCACCCAGAGGATCAGGCGCCCGCACCCTTGGCAGTCGAGCACGCGGCCCTTGTGGCGCAGATCCAGGGCGTCCTGGGGCGGCAGGGCCTCGCCGCAGCCGCCGCAGGACCCGTCGCGCAAGGCGGCCACGCAGCCGTGTCCGTGCTTGCCGAAGGCGCGCTTGTAGCGGCGCGCCAGGGTCGGCTCCAGGCCCGCCAGGGCGCGCTCGCGGTCCAGCCGCGTGCGCTCCAGGGCGTGACGCTGCAGGGCCGTGTCGCGCTCCAGCTCGCCGAGCTCCCGCTCGCGGGCGGCGTCCGCGTCCCCTTCGGTACTGCGGCGCAGCTCCGTCTCGCGCTGGAGGATCTCCTGGGACTCGATCTTCTCGAGCACGCGCAGCTCCAGGGACTCGATGCGCGCGGCCAGGGCGTCGATCTCGCGCTGCTTGGCCGCCACGTGCTCCACGGTGGAGAGGTCCCGCAGCTTGTTCTCCTCGCGGCGCCGGCGATCCTCGATCTCGACGATCTCCCGCTCCAGGCGGCGGATGCCCTGATCCAGGTCGGCCAGCTCGCTGTCGCGCGCCGCGCGACGCTCGCGCGCCGCGTTCCCCTCGCGGCGCAGGGCGGCGCCTGCCGCGGGCAGCTCGGCCAGGGCGCGCTCCAGGCGCCGGCACTCGCTGTCGAGGCGGAAGACCGCGACGAGAGCCTCGTTGTCCATGTTCCTCCGCGGAAGGCGGCCGCGGCGCGGCCAGGTGCGGTGGGCCCACCAGGACTCGAACCTGGGACCGAACGATTATGAGTCGCCCGCTCTGACCGCTGAGCTATGGGCCCGCACCCCGAGGCTATCCCCGGCCGCGGGCCCCGTCAAGCGCGCGTCCGCAGGCGCCGGGGGCGGCAAGGCTTCCCAGCGGGCCGCGGGCGGCCGGGCGGCGCGCCTAGTAGTTCTCGATGTAGCCCTTGAGCTTGCGGGCGCGGCTGGGATGCTGGAGCTTGCGGATGGCCTTGGCCTCGATCTGCCGCACGCGCTCGCGCGTCACCTGGAAGATGGTCCCCACCTCCTCGAGGGTGCGCGGCGTGCCGTCGCCCAGGCCGAAGCGCAGCCGGATGACCTTCTCCTCGCGCCGCGTCAGCGTGGACAGCACCTTGGACAGCTGGTCCTTCAGCATGGAGTGGGCCGCCGAGTGGGCGGGGCTGTCGGCGTGGATGTCCTCGATGAAGTCGCCGAGGTTGCTGTCCTCGTCCTCGCCGATGGGCCGGTCCAGGCTGATGGGCTCCATGCTGGCCTTCATCACGCCCTTGACCTTCTCCACGGGGAAGTTGAGGTAGAGGGCGACCTCCTCCGGCGTCGGCTCGCGGCCATACTCCTGGATCAGCTTGCGGCTGGCCCGGCTGACCTTGTTGATGGCCTCGATCATGTGCACGGGCACGCGGATGGTGCGCGCCTGGTCGGCGATGGCACGGGTGATGGCCTGGCGGATCCACCAGGTGCCGTAGGTGGAGAACTTGTAGCCCTTGCGGTAGTCGAACTTGTCGACGGCCCGCATCAGGCCGCCGTTGCCCTCCTGGATGAGGTCGAGGAACTCGAGGCCGCGGTTCGTGTAGCGCTTGGCGATGGAGATGACCAGGCGCACGTTGGCCTCGATCATCTCCTTCTTGGCCTGCTGGCCCTTGCGCTCGCCGTCTCCGACGCGCTGCTGCAGCGCCTCCAGCTCGGCCCGGCTCACGCCGCGCTCCTTCTCCGCCTGGCGGACCTGCCGCAGCAGGGTGTGCTCCTTGCGGCGCAGGTCCTCCAGGGCCTGGTAGGTCCACTTGCCCTTGCCGCGGATCTGCGTCGTCTTCCAGCCGCGCTCGCGCATCTTCTTGAGCAGGCCGCGCAGCTCCTCGTAGCTCAGGCCGAGGAACTTCTCGTAGTGGGCCACCTGCTTGCTCAGCTCGGCGAACTCGCCGTGCATGCCGTCCAGGCGCTCCACGAGGGCGTCCACCTGCTTGGGCTGGAAGTTGAGGCCGTGGAGCAGGTCCAGGATGCGCTCCAGCCGGAGGTCCAGGGCCTTGTGGGCGGAGTTCTGCTGCCGGTCCGTCTCGGCCCGGCCCAGCTTCTCCCGGTAGGCGGCGATCTCCTGCTTCAGCTTCGCGATGCGCCGCAGGGAGCGGATGACGGCCGCGCGGTCGCGCTTCTGCGGCGTGTGGTGCTCCTGGTAGCCGCCCGTGTCCACCTGGATGAGCTCCTCGACGCTGATGGCGCCCTTGCCGAGAGCATCGATCCACTCGGCCAGGGCCTCGTCCGAGTAGCGGCTGAGGAAGACGGCCTCGATGACCTGGTGCTTGCCGGCCTCGATGCGCTTGGCGATCTCGATCTCGCCCTCCCGGTCCAGGAGGGGCACCTTGCCCATCTCGCGCAGGTACATGCGCACGGGATCGTCGTAGCGCATGCTCTGCTGGGCGGCCTGGCTCATCTTCTCGGAGAGCTTCTTGCGGCGGGCCTCCTGGGCCTTGAGCTTCTCCGCGGCCTCCTCTTCGCTGTCGTAGATCTCGATGCCCAGCTCGGCGAGGCGGGAGTAGACCATGTCGACGGCGTCGATGTCGAAGTCCTCGGAGAACTGCTCGTAGATGTCGTCGTGGAGCAGGAAAGACTTCTTCGCCGCCACCTGCTTCAGCGCGACGATGATGCGGCTCGACTTGCTCTTGCTCATCGGCTCAGGTCCCTTTCTGCTTGCTCAAGGTCCGCTCGAGCTGCTCGCGCACCTCGCGGATGCCCTGGCCCACGTGCCGCCACTCGTCCAGCAGCTCCGCAGGCAGCTCGTCGCCGGCCAGCTCCATGGCCTGGACACGGCCCTGGAAGTCCCGATTGCGTCCGATCAGGTGCCGCAGCTTGAGCCGTAGCGCCCCGGCGCGCACCCAGTCGAGGTCCGGCGCCACCGCCTCCGGAGACGCCAGGAAGGTCAGCTCGTTCACGGCCGCCTGCGCCGCCGGGTCCGGGAAGAGCTCCCCCAGTTCCCGGGGTGTCGGCGGGCGCCCCAGGGCCAGCAGCGTCCGGCAGATGCGCTCGCGGAGCGGATCGTCGAAGTGCTCCGGCTCCAGGAGCTCCACCAGCAGGTCGCGGCCCGGCCCGGCCGCGAGCAGGATCCGCAGGAGCAGCTTCTCCTGCCGGTCCCGGGCCTCGCTCTCGGCGGGCTCCGCATCCTCTGCCGGTACGGTGGCGGCGCGGTCGCGGGCGGCGGCCGCCCGGCCCGGGGCTCGCCGGGCCTGGCCCAGGGCGCGGCGCAGGACCGCCAGCTCCACGCCGAAGGTATTGCCCAGCTCCTCCAGCAGGGCCTCCAGGTGGAGGTCGCCCGCGGGCATGGCGGCCAGGTCCTCCAGGATCCGGCGCACCGCCCGTTCCTTCTCGCCGGGCCGGTCGCCGCGGCCGCGCACCAGCTCCCGCATGAAGCCCATGTAGCCCGGCGCCTCGCGGACCCGCCGCTCGAAGGCCTCGCGCCCCTCCTGCCGGACCAGGGAGTCCGGATCCTCGCCGGGCGGCATGGTGGTCACGCTGGGGCGCAGCCCCTCGGCCAGCAGGATCCCGGACGCCCGCACGGCCGCCCGCTGCCCGGCGTCGTCCCCGTCGGTGATGACGCAGACGTGCTCGGTGTAGCGCTTGAGCAGCCGGGCCTGCTCGGCGGTGAAGGCCGTGCCGCAGACCGCCACCGCCAGGGGGATGCCCGCCTGGTGCAGGCTGATCACGTCGAAGTAGCCCTCCACCAGCAGGGCCAGCTTGGCCCGCCGAATCTCGCGCCAGGCCCGATCCAGACCGTAGAGGATACCCTTCTTGGTGTAGACCGGACTGTCCGCGCTGTTGATGTACTTGGGGAGGCTGTCGTCCAGGACCCGGGCGCCGAAGCCCAGGACCCGGCCCGCCACCGAACGCACCGGGAAGAGGATGCGGTTACGGAACGTGTCATAGTAGCCGGGCCCCGAGGCCTTGCGCTTGACCAGGCCCAGCTCGGCCGCCTTCTCGGGCGGGAAGTCGCTCCCGCCTAGGTGCTCGTGGAGCTGGCGCCACGCCTCCCGCGCATAGCCCAGCTGGAAGTTCCGGACGCTCTCGTCGCCGATGCCGCGCTGGCGCAGATAATCCAGGGCCCTCCGCCCCGGCTCGGAGCGGGTCAGCTGCTTGTGATAGAACTCGGCGCTGGATTCGTTGATCCGATAGAAGAGATCGTGGCGGCTTTTCTCCCCTCCCCCTGAAAACGCCGCCTCCACGGGTACGCCGGCGCGCTTGGCCAGGTGGATCACGGCCTCGCGGAAGCCCAGACCCTCCTGTTCCATGACAAAAGAAAACACATCACCGCCCCGGTGGCAACTGAAGCAGTAGTAGTTTTGCCGCTCCGGGCTGACGTTGAAGCTGGGATGGCGCTCGTGGTGGAAGGGGCACAGTCCCTGGAAGTTGCTGCCCACGCGCCGCAGCTTGATGTACTGGCCCACCACCTCGACGATGTCCGAGGCGGCGCGGACCCGCTCCTTGAAATCGCTGTAGTCAGCTCTTGGTCTGCTCATTCCCGCCACCGTCGGCGGCCAGGCGGGCCACCGTGACGCCGCTGCCGCCGCTGCCCTGGTCCGCGAGGCGCTGGTCGCGCACGCGCCGGTCCCGGGCCAGCAGTTCCCGCACGGCCCGTCGCAGGGCGCCCGTGCCCTTGCCGTGCAGGATCTCCACGAACTCGAAGCCCGCCAGATGGGCCCCGTCCAGGAAGTCGTCCAGGCGCGCCTCGGCCTCTTCCACCGTCAGGCCGCGCAGGTCGAGCCGATAGGAGTCGAGCCCCTCGGCCTGGTAGCCCACGTCCACCGGGACCGGCTGCGGGCGGCCCGCCGGCGGCGCGGGCAGCAGGTCCGCCAGGGGCAGGACGAGGGTGAGGTCCCCCACGGCCACGCGGACCCGATCCTCGCCGGCCTCGCCGAGGATCTCCGCCGTCTGGCCCGTCACGCGGAGCCGCACGCGATCGCCCGCGCGCCAGTGCCGCAGAGGCGGGGCGGAGGGCGGCGGGCCGCCCAGATCCGTCAGATCCCCGCCCAGGCGCGCCAGCGCCTCGCGTCCGTTGCGAATGGCCTCCCGGCCGGCGCCGGATTCCCGCAGCTCCCGGACCACCCGCTCCAGCTCGCTGCGAGCGCCGGCCAGGAACTCCTCGCCCTCGCGACGGGCCCGGTCGAGGAGCTCGCCGGCCTCGCGCCGCGCGCCGGCCAGGCGCTGCTCGTACTCCTCGCGCAGGGCGCCGTGGCGCCGCTCCAGCTCCTCCGCTTGCCGCCGCGCTTCCTCCGCCCGCCGCGTCTCCCGCTCGAGGCGCTCCAGGAGCCCCTCGAGGGTCAGGGCCTCGTCGCCCAGCAGG
Organism: Candidatus Krumholzibacteriota bacterium; assembly: GCA_016933175.1. Classification (GTDB taxonomy): domain Bacteria; phylum Krumholzibacteriota; class Krumholzibacteriia; order JACNKJ01; family JACNKJ01; genus JAFGBK01. The sequence goes on from JAFGBK010000081.1 coordinate 44,135, forward strand.
GCTTCGGCCTCGGCCAGCACCGCAGCGTCCATGCCCAGGCGGCGGGCCGTGGCCAGAGCCCGGCTGGAGCCGGGCACCCCGAAGCGCAGGCTGTACAGGGGCCGGCGGGCCACGGGGTCGAACTCCATGGCCGCGTTGGCGGCGCCGGGCGTCTCCTGGGCGAAGCCCTTGAGGACGCCGATGTGGGTGCTGACCACCGCGAGCGTCCCCCGGTCGAGCCAGCGCTGCATCACGGCCCGGGCCAGGGCAGCTCCCTCCTCGGGATCCGTGCCGTCGCAGATCTCGTCCACCAGGACCAGCGAGCCGGCGCCGGCCTCGGCCACCATCTGCACCAGGTGCTCCAGGTGGGCGCTGAAGGTGGAGCGCGAATCCTGCAGGGACTGCTCGTCGCCGATGTCGACGAACAGCCGGTCGAACAGGGGCAGCCGCGTGCCGTCGCGGGCCGGGACGGGCAGGCCGCACTGGTTCATGAGGACCAGCAGGCCGAGGGTCTTGAGCAGGACCGTCTTGCCGCCCGTGTTGGGTCCCGTCACCAGGAGCAGGCGCAGCTCGGGGCCGACTTCCAGGTCCAGGGGAACCAGGTCCCGGCCGGGCGCCAGGTAGCGCTCCAGGAGGGGATGGCGGGCGGCGGCCAGGCGCAGACCGCCGTCCATGTCGCTCTCGGCCCAGCACCAGTCGCCCCCCCGGCAGGCCCGGGCCACGGCCAGGGCCACGTCCAGGTCGTGGAAGGCCTCCAGGCGCTCCCGGATGACCTCGGCGTGAGCCCCCACGCGTGCCGTCAGCTCGGCCAGGATGCGCCGCGCCTCCTTGGCCTCGTCGGCCAGGAGGGAGGTGACGCGGTTGTTCAGCTCCACGGTCTCCAGGGGCTCGACGAAGAGGGTGCGCCCGGTGCCGGACTCGTCGTGGACGATGCCCGGCAGGGTGCTCCGCTGCTCGCGGCGGACGGGCAGGACCAGGCGGCCGTCGCGCAGGCGGGGCCGCGGGTCCTCGCCGGGCCCGCCCAGGCGGCCCCTGATGAGCCCGTCCAGCGTGTCGCGCACCTGCTGCCGCGTGGAGCGCACCTGCGCGCGCAGTCGTCCCAGCAGGGGGCTGGCCCCGTCCAGGAGGCCGCCCTCCTCGTCCAGGCAGCGCTCGATGGCCCCGGCCAGGGACGCCAGGGAGGGCGGGGCTCCCCAGTCGGCCGCCAGGACCGGCGCCTCGCCGGCATGCCTGTGGAGGAACTCCCCACAGCGGTCGATGGCGCGCAGGCAGCGGGCGAGAGCTGCCAGCTCGGGCCCCGCCAGGACGGCGCCCGCGCGGCGGCTGGCCTCCAGGCGCCGGCCCGGATCGGCCAGGCCGGTCAGATCGGGCTCCTCGCCCAGCTCCAGCAGGCGCTGCCAGGCGGCCACGCGCTCCCGGCGCGCCGCCAGGATCTGGGCGCCGGCCAGGGGCGCGAGGCCGCGCAGCGTCTCGGCGCTGCGGGGCAGGTGCGCGCGGCGGGCGAGGTCCTCCAGGAGCTCGGGGAACTCCAGGACCGCCGGCGCCTGGCCGCAGACCAGGGTCGCTGCCTCCGTGGTCCAAGGCATCAGATGGCGCCGCCGGGCACGGGCAGGCGCCCGGCCCGTAGCAGGGGGCTGATCTCCGCGAAGAGGTCGGGTGTGATGTCCAGCAGCAGCACCAGGAACCCGCGCTCCCAGGTCGCGGCCTCGCGCAGCATGGGCTCCATCAGGGCCAGCTCGTCGAAGAGCGCCAGGATCAGCCCGGCAACCAGCAGTCCCAGGAACAGGCCCAGCAGGCCGCCGCCCACGTGGTTGAGCCACACGAGGGGCGTCCAGCGGATGGTCAGCGACAGGAGCCAGCCCAGCAGTCCGGCCACCAGGGCCACGGCCACGAAGGCCAGGATCACCAGGAGATACCAGCCGCCCGGGAATCCCAGGGCGTCCTCCACGCGCGGCCACAGGGCCGAGGCCAGGGGCCGGGCCAGCCAGATGCCCGCGATCAGCCCGATGACCTTGAAGGCCGTGCGGATGAGACCGCCGCGGAAGCCGTGGTAGACGCCCAGGAGAAGGGTTCCGAGCAGGGCCACCGTCAGGAGGTGAACGCCCCAGTTCATCCGCCCAGCCTCGCCTTGACCAGGGCGCTGACGGTCCCGCCCTCGGCGCGGCCCGCCGCCCGCGCGAGGACCTCCTTCATGACCGGGCCCATCTGCTTCAGGCCCGTGGCGCCGAGCTCGCCGATGACCGCGTCCACGAGCTCTCCCAGTTCCGCCTCGGAGAGGGCCGCTGGCAGGTAGGCCTGCACGATGTCGTGCTCGGCCATCTCCTTGGCCACCAGGTCCGGGCGGGCGCCCCGCTCGTACTCGGCCGCGGACTCCTTGCGCTTGCGCGCGTAGCGCGAGAGGACGTCCAGCACCTCGGCGTCGCCGAGGGCCTCGCCCCGCGCGATCTCCGCGTTCTTCAGCTCGGAGCGGAGCATGCGCAGCACGCTGACGCGCTGCCTGTCGCCGGCCTTCAGGGCCGTCTTGAGATCCTCAAGCAGGCGTTCCTGCACGGCTGAGACCTCCCGTCTGCCGTTCCGGGGCCGCGACGGGACCGTCACGGCCGTAAAACGCAAATAACCTTTCGAGTATAGTCACCGTTCCGCAAGGCTGTCAACGCGGCCCGGCGCCGGGCAACAGGATCCGGGCCGCCAGGGCCAGGGCGGCCGTCTCGGACCGCAGGCGGTGGGGCCCCAGGCTCAGGGGCGTCGCCCCGGCCCCCGCCAGGATCTCGCGCTCCTCGGCGGCGAAGCCGCCCTCGGGGCCGATCCAGGCCTGGTGGATCCCGCCCGGTTCGCGCAGCGCGGCCTCCAGCTCCGACCAGCCCGCCGCCGGCTCCCCGGCCCTTTCCTCGTCCGCCCACCAGAGACGACGTCCACGCTCCCCGGACGCCGCGAGCTGGTCCGGCAGGGGTGCCGGCCCGGCCAGCTCGGGCAGCAGCAGGCGCCGACTCTGGCAGTAGGCGGCGGCGATGACCTCGGCGTAGCGCGCCGGTGCCGTCTCCCGGCGGACGACGCCATGGCGGCCCAGATAGAGGTCGAAGCCCGCCACGCCCAGCTCGGTGCCCTTCTCCAGCACCCAGTCCAGGCGCCGCCCCTTGAGCAGAGGCAGGGCCAGGCGCAGCTCGGGCAGGTCGGGCGGCGCCGGTTCGGCCACGGATTCGAGGCGCAGCCTGGCCTCGCGCCGGTCCACGCTCTCGACGCGGGCGAGGGCCACCAGGCCCCGGCCGTCGCGCAGCTCCAGGATGTCGCCGCGCCGGCGGCGCAGGACGCGGAACAGGTGGTGGTGGTCGGCGCCCGTGAGGCGCAGGCTCCGGATGGAAGCGTCGAGGTCGGGGCGCAGGATGACGGGCGTCTCGGGCATGGCCGCCTTCAGGCGGGCCGGCGCGGGCCGGGCAGCTTGGCGCCCTCGATCTCTGCCAGGCGCTCGAGCAGCCCCGCCTCCTCGCGGCTGGTGCGGGGCGGGCTCCAGGCCACCAGGCGCACCATGAGGTCGCCCTGGCGGCGGGAGTTCAGGTAGGGCAGGCCCTTGCCGCGCAGGCGGAAGATCTGGTGGCTCTGGGTTCCCGGCGGGACCTTGACCAGTGCCGCGCCCTCGAGGCCCCGCACCTCCACCCTTCCGCCCAGCACGAGGGTGCTGAAGGCGACGGGCTGCTCGAAGAAGAGATCCTGCTTGTGGCGCTCGAAGACGGGATGCTCCTCCACCTCGACGACCACCATGACGTCGCCGGGGGGGCCGCCGCGCAGGCCGGCCTCGCCCTGGCCGCGCAGGGGGATGTAGTCGCCGGTGGAGACGCCGGCGGGGATCTTGACGTTGAGGCTCTCCTCGCCCGGCACACGACCCTCGCCGCCGCAGGCCGTGCAGGGATCGTCCACGAGGACGCCTTCGCCGTGGCAGGCGGGGCAGACGCTGACGTTGACGAACTGGCCGAGGATGCTGCGCTGGACGCGGCGCACCTCGCCCGATCCACCGCAGGTGGGACAGCGCTTGGTACTGGAGCCCGGGCGCTGGCCGCTGCCGCCGCAGGTTCCGCAGTCCACCTTCTTGCGCAGGCGGATCTGCTTGGTGGTCCCCGTGGCCACCTCCTCCAGGGTCAGCTTGACGCGGACGCGCAGGTCCCGCCCACCGCGGTCGGGCCGGCGGGCCTGGCGGCGGGGACCGCCGCCGAAGAAGGAGTCGAAGCCGAAGTCGCGCATGAAGGCCCGCAGGGCTTCCTCGAGGTCGATGCCTTCGGCTCCGAAGGGGCTCGCTCCGCCGAAGCCCTGGCCCGAGACGCCCGCGTGGCCGAACTGGTCGTAGGCCTGGCGTTTCTGGGCGTCCTTGAGGACCTCGTAGGCCTCGGTGGCCTCCTTGAACTTCTCCTCGGCGCCCTGGTCGTCGGGATTGCGGTCGGGATGGTACTGCATGGCCAGCTTGCGGTAGGCCTTGCGGATCGCCTCCTCGTTGGCGGCGCGCTCCACGCCCAGGACCTCGTAGTAGTCGCGCTTCGCCACGCCGCCTCCTAGCCCGCCACCGCGACGCGGCTGGGACGCAGGACGCGATCGCCCAAGCGGTAGCCCTTCTGCATCTCCTGGATCACCTGCCCCTTGGGCGCGTCCGTGTTGGGCAGCTGCATGACGGCCTCGTGCAGGGCGGGATCAAAGGCCTCGCCCAGCGCCACGATGGGCTCGAGTCCAAGCTGGGTCAGGGCGCCGCGCAGGCCCTCGGCCACCAGGGCCACGCCCTCGGCGAAGGAATCCTCCTCGGGATCGGGGCCGCTTTCCAGGGCGCGTTCGAAATCATCGAGGACGGCGAGCAGGGAGATGACGAGCTCGCCGCGGAAATGCTCGGCCTCGCGCTCGCGGTGGCGCTCGAGGCGGCGCAGCTGATTCTCGCGTTCGGCGAGGTTGCGCAGGAGGCGCTCCTCCCGCTGCCGCGCGTCGGCGGCCTCGCGGTGCGCCTCGGCCAGGTCGGCCTCCAGGGCGGCGAGTCTCTCGCTCAGCTCGGCCGCGGTGGCGAAACGCTCGGCGGCCTCGCCGGCCGTCGGGACCGCCGCGTCGCCGGCGGCCCGTTCCGCGTCGCCGGCCAGCGGGGTCGCGTCGCCCGTCGGGTCCTGCGCATCGCGGCGCTCCCGCCGCGGGTGGCCGTCCCGCTCCTTCGATGACTTCTTCGACATCTCAGCTCCAGGTGGAAGACCGTCCGGCCCGGGAATGGAGCAGGCGAACCAGGCTGTCCATGGCTCCCAGGACGAGAGAGTACTCCATGCGGACCGGACCGAGCAGGCCCATGAGGGCCGTCCCGTCGGAGTGGTGGATCTGCGAGGTGATGACGGTGAAGGAACTGAGGTCCTCGATGGCATTCTCCTGTCCGATGCACAGGCGCACCTCGCCGGGGGGATCGGCCAGGGCGCGCAGATACCGGCCGAAGGCGCTGGCGTCGTCCAGGAGGTGGATGAGGACCTTCAGGCGGCGGGGATCGTCGAACTCCGGCTGGCCGAGCAGCTCGTCGATGCCGGTGATGGTGACCGTCGCGGCGTCCGCGTCCGCCGCGGCGCCGGGACCCGGAGCCAGCACCAGCAGCGACAGGCCCAGGGCGTGGCTGACGCGGCTCAGCAAGGCCGCGGCCTGGTCGAGGCTCTCGGCGAGGCTCCCCCGGCGCAGGTCCATCTCGCTGTGCACGAGCCGCTCCCAGGCCGGATGGGGCTGGCTCGGACGCACGATGCGCTCCACGTAGACCCGGTAGCCCCGGTCCGTGGGCACGCGCCCCGACGAGCGATGGGGCTGCATGAGCCAGCCCTGCCGCTCGAGTTCGCCGAAGGTGTTGCGGACGGTGGCCGAGGACCAGCGGTGCCGGAGATCCCGCGCGACGGCTGCCGAACTGACAGGTTCCGCGCGTTCCGTGTAGAGACGGATGACGGATTCCAGGACCAGAAGCTCGCGGTCTTCGGGCACCTCGTAGTACCTGAAGTCCATGGAAATCAACCCTTTTCTCGAATCGCCCGTAAATTAGGGAAGCCTGCGGGAGCTGTCAAGAGACCAGCCGGGCGAGGATCGCGTCCAGGCGCAGCCAGCCCGCGGGCGTGAGCCGCCAGCGCGTCCCCTCGCGCCGGGCCCAGTCCTGGTCGGCCAGCTGGGCCAGGATCGGCCCGGCGCCGGCCAGGGCGGGATCGCCGGCCGCCAGCCCGCGCCGGGTCCTCAGGCCCAGAAGCAGGGCCTCCAGGCGCCGCTCGCCGGGGCCGCGCGCATCGCGGTCCAGGGGCGGCAGGCGGCCCGCCAGCAGGGGCGCCTGCCACGCATCCAGGGAGGCCGGCCGGGACAGGCGGCAATCCCGCAGGTGCGAGTGGGCCGCGGGACCCAGGCCCAGGTAGTCGCCCCCCTCCCAGACGGCCAGGTTGTGCCGGCACTCGCCGCCGGGCCGGCACCAGTTGGAGACCTCGTAGGCCGCGTAGCCGCGCCCGGCGAGAACCGCGTGGGTCTCCAGGTAGGCGTCGGCGAGCTGGGCCTCGCGCGCCTCGCCGCGGGCCGCGTCGCCGGCGGGCGCGCGGTCTCCCGGCGCCGCGCCGGACGCCCGCGCGCGCCCCCACCGCCCCTCGCCCTCCTCGAGGCAGTAGACCGACAGGTGCTCGGGCGCGTGGTCGAGGACGCCCGCCAGGCTCCGTCGCCAGCTGTCCCGCGTCTGGCCGGGCAGGCCGAGGATCAGATCCGCGGACAGGCGCAGCGGCGCTGCGGCGGCCAGGGCGAGGGCGGCGCGGGCGCCCGCGCCGTCGTGGCGGCGGCCGGCGCGCGCGAGCTCGCCGTCGTCCAGGGACTGCACGCCCAGGCTGAGGCGGTCCACCCCGGCTCCCAACAGCCGCGCGAGGAGATCCGCGTCCAGGTCGTCGGGATTGCACTCGACGGTGAACTCGGTTTCCGGACCGGCCAGGGGCGCCAGCAGGGCGAGCAGGCGGTCGAGGGCCTGGCGCGGCAGGCAGCTGGGCGTGCCGCCGCCCACGTAGAGGCTGGGCAGGGGCGCCTGGCCGAGGTCGGCCGCGCAGAGATCCAGCTCGGCGGCCAGGGCCGCCACGTAGCGGCCGGGGTCGCCCGCGGTCTCGGCGTAGAAGGCGCAGTAGCCGCAGCGGGAGCGGCAGAAGGGAACGTGGACGTAGAGCGGCAGGCTCACCGCACGATGTCGCCGATGCGATCGAAGCGGGGGTACTTCTTCTCCCCGTTCCAGGACCAGTAGATGAAGATGGCCTTGCCCTGGACGTTGTCGCGCCAGGGGACCGTTCCCATGACGCGGCTGTCGTTGCTGTTGTCCCGGTTGTCGCCCATCATGAACAGGTGCCCCTCGGGCACGGTGATGGGGCCGAAGTTGCGGGCGGCGCCGTGGGGACGGTCGCCGTAGATGTACTTGGTGTAAGGCTCCTCGCGCGCCTCGCCGTCCACGTAGACCACGCCGTCGTGGATGGACACCTCCTGCCCGCCCACGGCCACGCAGCGCTTGATGAAGTCGTCCTTCTGGTCGGGGAACTTGAAGACGATGATGTCCCCGGGCTTCGGATCGCGGAAGCCGGGCAGGCGGACGCTGGTGAACGGGATCTTGGGCCCGTAGAGAAGCTTGTTGACGAAGAGGAAGTCGCCCACCAGCAGGGTGTCCTCCATGCTGCCGCTGGGAATATGGAAGGCCTGGATGAGGAAGCTGCGCGCCAGGAAGGCCATGATCACCGCCCAAAGGACGACATCGAAGGTTTCGCGCAGCGCCGACTTCTTCTTGGCGGGTCCCTTCTTCTTCGCCATCGTGTCTCCTATCGCTCCACCTTGAGGATGGCCAGGAAGGCGTCCTGTGGGATGTCCACGTTGCCCACCCGCTTCATCCGTTTCTTGCCCTCTTTTTGTTTCTCCAGCAGCTTGCGCTTGCGCGTGATGTCGCCGCCGTAGCACTTGGCGGTGACGTTCTTGCGCAGGGCGCTGATGTTCACGCGCGCCAGCACGCGGGAGCCCACGGCCGCCTGGAGAGCGACGGGGAAGAGCTGGCGCGGAATCTCCGCCTTCAGTCGCTCGACGAGGCGGCGGCCCCAGTGCTCCGCCTTGTCGCGATGCACGATGCAGGACAGGGCGTCCACGGGATCGCCGTTGACCAGGACGCTCAGGCGCACCAGGTCGCCGGCCTCGTGGCCGGCGTACTCGTAGTCGAAGCTGGCGTGGCCGCGGCTGAGGTTCTTGAGCCGGTCGTGGAAGTCCACCACCACCTCGGCCAGGGGCAGGCGGAAGTGCAGCTCCACGCGACGGCCGTCGAGGTAGGTCATCCCCTCCTGCACGCCGCGCCGCTCGACGCAGAGTCCGAGCACAGCCCCCACGTACTCCGACGGCGTGTAGATGGTTCCCCGCACGACGGGCTCGGCGACGGCGGCGACCTGCGCGGCGTCGGGCATCCGCGCGGGATTCTCGACGCGCAGCTCCCGGCCGTCCTTCAAGCTGACCCGGAATTCCACGTTGGGGAGCGTCGCGATCATGGCGACGCCGTACTCCCGCTCCAGGCGCTCCTGGACGATCTCCATGTGCAGCAGCCCCAGGAAGCCGCAACGGAATCCGAAGCCCAGGGCAGCGCTGGTCTCGGGCTCGTAGCTGATGGCGGCGTCGTTGAGCTGGAGCTTCTGCAGGGACTCGCGCAACAGCTCGTAGTCCTCGCTGAGCACCGGGTAGAGGCCGCTGAAGACCATGGGCTTGGCCGGACGATAGCCGGGCAGGGGCGCCAGGGCCGGCTCCACGTCGGCGGCCAGGGTGTCGCCCACGCGCACGTCGCGCACCTGCTTGGCGCCGGTGACCACGTAGCCCACGTCGCCCGCCACCAGGCGCGCGTCCGCGCGCCGCGCCATGACGAAGTGTCCCACCTCGTGCACCTCGCAGGATCGCCCCGTCGCCAGGAAGCGCACGCGGTCGCCGGGCGCCACGGCGCCGTCCATGACGCGCACCGTCGCCACGGCGCCCAGGTAGGAATCGTAGCGCGAGTCGAAGATGAGGGCGCGCAGGGGCGACCCGTTGGGCGGCGGCGGCGGCGGCAGGCGGTCGGCGATGGCCGCGAGCAGCGCCGGCACCCCCTCGCCCGTCTTGGCGCTGAGGGCCAGCACCTCCGCCGGCGCCACGCCGAGGATGCGGACCAGCTCCTCGCGCACCGCGTCGACGCGGGCGCCGGGCAGGTCGATCTTGTTGATGACGGGCAGGATGGTCAGGTCGTTGTCCAGGGCGAGGTAGAGATTGGCCAGGGTCTGGGCCTCGACGCCCTGGGCGGCGTCCACCACCAGCACCGCGCCCTCGCAGGCCGCCAGGCTGCGGCTCACCTCGTAGGTGAAGTCCACGTGGCCCGGCGTGTCGATGAGGTTGAACCGGTAGACCTCGCCGGGCGACCGCTCCCAGCGCATCAGGATGGGGTGGCTCTTGATCGTGATGCCGCGCTCGCGCTCGAGGTCCATGTCGTCCAGGACCTGGGCCTGCATGGCGCGCTCGGGCAGGGTATGGGTGATCTCCAGCAGGCGGTCGGCCAGCGTCGACTTGCCGTGGTCGATGTGGGCGATGATGCAGAAGTTGCGAACGCGCAGGGCGTCGTCCATGGCCGCCTCAGAAGCTGACGCGCAGCTGGAGACCAACGGCGCGCGTCGTTCCGTCCACCACGGGCAGGACGCGGGCGCGGCGGCCGCGGATGTCCTCGGTGTCGAAATCGTGCAGGTGGGCGAAGACATAGGCGTCCAGCAGGCTGGCCAGGAAGACGGCCGAGCCGTACCAGACCCAGTCGCGTTGCCGCTCGTCGTGGTCGTGGAAGCGCGCGCGCAGCGTGCCGTATCCCAGGCCCCGCCAGGTCTCCCCGGGCGCCAGGGCGGCCGCGCGCCGCCGGTAACGGTCGGCCTCGAGGCCCTCGCTGACGATGACGCCGATGGCGTAGCTCTGCCAGGTAAACAGGACCACCGTCTTCCAGCCCTCGTCATTGTAGAGCTGACCCAGGGCGGGGAAGGCGGCGGAGGCCAGGATGGCCGCGGTGGCGTCGCGGCCGGACCGGTCCGCGGGCTCCTCGCCCGGCGCCCCCGCGGCCGGCGCGGCGAGAAGGACCAGGACGGTTGCGGCCAGGAATCTACGCACGGATGGAGCGTCCTCGTTGCGCGGTGTGAAAATGGCGGGAATGTGTGGGAATCGAACCCACCCCGGACGGGATTAGCGCCCGGCAGAAGGATTTGAAGTCCTCGGGGCCCACCAGGACCCATCCACTCCCGCGTAACACTCTGAATCGCGGTGATCGGGCGGCGCGCCGCTCGATCCTCATCGGAGCACCGAATCCGGGCGCCGGGTTCCGCCGCGCGGCCGCGAGCCCGCTCCGGCTCCGCCTCAGATGGTGCACCACTCCTCGTCGACAACCTGCCACGCCGAGAAGCGCTGCAGCTGCCAGTGGATCCGCCGCCCGAGCGACGGGACGTCCAGGACCGGCACGATGAACTCCGCGCTGGCGATCTCCCCCTGCACGCCGACGTCGATGGCCACGTCGCAGATGCGCAGATCCTGCCCGCCGAGGAGGGCGACGGCCGCGATCGGCCTGGACTCCGGCCAGCAGGGCCCGGACCCGCCGGCGACTTCTCCTCGCCGCGACCGCCGATCAGGAGGGTCAGCAGCAGCGGCTCCAGCGCGCGCGGCTCTCGGGCCAAGGCCCGCCCATCCTGTCCTCGCCATCACGGCGGAGTGTCAATCCTCCAGAGCGGCCACGAGCTCGATCTCGACCCGCGCCCCCAGCGGCAGGGCAGCCACCTGCACGGTGGAACGGGCGGGGAGCGAGCCGGCGAAGACCTCGCCGTAGACCTCGTTGAACGCGGCGAAGTCGCTTAGGTCCTGCAGGAAGACCGTGGTCTTGACCACGTCCTCGAAGCCGGCTCCCGCCGCGGCCAGCACGGCCCGCAGGTTCTCCAGCACCCGCCGCGTCTGCTCGGCGATGCCGCCGGGCACCAGCTTCATGGTCGCCGGATCCAGGGGCACCTGGCCCGCCGTGTAGAGCAGGCCGCCGATCCTGACCGCCTGGCTGTAGGGCCCGATGGCTTCCGGCGCCGCCGGGCTCTCGATGATCTCGTGCTTCATCCTCGTCTCGCTCTTCCGTTTGGCTGGGCCGCGGTCCTATTCCACCGTGACGCTCTTGGCGAGGTTACGCGGCTGGTCCACGTTGCAGCCGCGGATGATGGCGATGTGGTAGGCCAGGAGCTGCAGGGGGATCACGGTCAGCAGAGGCGACAGGTACTCCACCGTCTCGGGGATGGGAATGACGTGGTCCGCGAGATCCGTGGCGGCCTTGTCGCCCTCGTTGACCACGGCGATGATGCGGCCGCCGCGCGCCTTGACCTCTTCCATGTTGCCCAGGATCTTCTGGTTGCTGCCGCCCCGCGGACTGACGAAGACCACGGGCATCTTCTCGTCGATGAGGGCGATGGGGCCGTGTTTCATCTCGGCGGCCGGGTAGCCCTCGGCGTGCACGTAGCTGATCTCCTTCAGCTTCAAGGCCCCTTCCAGGGCCACCGGGTAGTTGATGCCTCGGCCCAGGTAGAGGAAGTTGTTCGATTCCGCGTAGAAGGCGGCGATCTTCCGGATGCACTCGTCCATGGCGAGGATGCGCTCCACCTTCTCGGGAATCGCCTGCAGCTCGTTCACCAGCTCCTGCCCCTGGTCCTTGGACATGTTGCGCATGCGTCCCAGCAGCAGCGTGATGATGGCCAGGACGGTCACCTGGCTCGTGAAGGCCTTGGTGCTGGCGACGCCGATCTCCGGCCCGGCGTGGATGTAGACGCCGCCGTCGCTCTCGCGCGCGATGGTGCTGCCCACCACGTTGCAGATGCCCAGGGCCAGGGCGCCCTTGGTCTTCGCCTCGCGCAGCGCGGCCAGCGTGTCCAGGGTCTCCCCCGACTGGCTGATGGCCCAGGCGATGGTCTCGTCGGAGATGATGGGGTTCCGGTAGCGGAACTCGGAGGCGTACTCCACCTCCACGGGGATGCGGGCCAGCCGCTCGATCATGTACTCGCCGATCATGGCGGCGTGCCAGCTCGTGCCGCAGGCCAGGAAGATGATGCGGTCCAGATGGCGCAGCTCCTCCATGTTGTGGATGAGGCCGCCCAGCTTGGCCTTGCCCTCGTCGGGCAGGAGCCGGCCGCGGAAGGAGTCGCGGATGGTGGCCGGCTGCTCGAAGATCTCCTTGAGCATGAAGTGCGAGAAGCCGCCCTTCTCGATGCTTTCCAGGTCCCAGGTCACCTCGTGGACGCTCTTGGTCACCTTCTCGTCGGTCACCGTCTTGGTGTGCATGGTGCCGTCCTTGAGGTGGACCATCTCGTGGTCGTCCAGATAGATGACCTGGCGCGTGTGGGCCAGTACGGCGGCCACGTCGCTGGCCAGGAAGTACTCGTCCTCGCCGATGCCCACCAGCATCGGGCTGCCGTTGCGGGCGCCGACGATCTCGCGCGGGTGCTTCCGGTGGACGACGGCGATGCCGTAGGTCCCCTCGACGATGGACAGGGCCCGGCGCACGGCCAGCTCGAGATCGCCATCGTAGTAGTGCGAGATGAGCATGGCCAGGACCTCGGTGTCCGTGTCCGTGCGGAAGGCGACACCCTGCTCGCTGAGGTAGCGCCGGAGGAACTGGTAGTTCTCGATGATGCCGTTGTGGACGACGGCCAGGTCCCCGGTGGTGTCCAGGTGGGGATGGGCGTTGACCTGGGTGGGCGCGCCGTGGGTGGCCCAGCGCGTGTGGGCGACGCCCGCGGTCGCCGAGAAGCTCCTCCCGTTGAGGATGCGCTCGAGGACGAAGATCTTGCCCTTCTCCTTGATCACCTCGAGGCCGCTCGGCTCCAGCAGGGCCACGCCGGCTGAGTCGTAACCACGGTACTCCAGGCGCTTGAGGCCCTCGATGAGGATGGGCAAGGCCGGGCGTTGGCCCAGGTAGCCGATGATTCCACACATGTTGATCCCCTTGGCTGGAACGCAGGACGCCGGCACACGATTATCGGCCCCCGCCGGGAGCCCATCAACCCAAATGTGCCGCGAAGAACCGCTCGGCCTCGTCGAGGACGCGGGCAAGCCAGGCCGCGTCCGCCGACTCGCCGATGATACGCACGATGGCCTCGGTGTTGGAAGGCCGCACGTGGATCCAACCCTCGGGCAGAACGGCCTTGACGCCATCTCGCTCGTCCAGGTCGCCGGTGAAGTACTCGCGGGCCAGGACCCGCAGGCGTTCGGGATCGGCGCGCCCGGCCAGATCCAGGCGGCGCTTCTCCATGACGTAGGAGGGCAGGGCGGCCGCCAGCTCCGAGAGCCGCGCGTCCCGCTCGGCCATGGCGGTGAGGATCAGGGCGATGCCCACCAGCCCGTCGCGCCCCGCGTGCAGGGCGGGCAGGATGACGCCGCCGTTGCCCTCGCCGCCGACGACAGCGCCGTGCTCGCGCATGGCCGCCACCACATGGGCCTCGCCCACGGGCGATCGATAGCAGGGCTGCCCGTGGCGCGCGGCCACGTCCTCGGCGAGGCGGCTGGTGCTCAGGTTGACGGCCACGGGCCCCGGCGTGCGCGCCAGGACGTGGTCGGCGGCCAGAGCCACCGTGTACTCCTCCGACAGGACCGTCCCCGTCTCGTCCACGAGCACGAGGCGGTCGGCGTCGGGGTCCAGGGCCACGCCCAGGTCCGCTCCCTTGGCCCGCACGGCGTCGGCCAGGCCGCGCAGGTTCTCGGGCCGTGGCTCGGGGGCGTGGGGGAAGCGGCCGTCGCCGTCGCAGTGGAGGGCCAGCGGCCGCGCGCCGAGGCGCTCGAGCAGGAGGGGCGCGACGCGGCTGCCGGCGGCGTTGACCGCGTCCACCACCACGCTCGGCGCCCGCGCGGCGATGGCCGCGGCGTCCACCCAGGGCAGGGCGAGGATGGCGGCCACGTGGTGCTCGTCGGCGCCGTCCCAGGTCCGGGCGGCGCCCAGGCTCTCGTGGCCCTCCCAGACGAAGGCTCCGCGGCGCTCGATGGCGAGGACCTCCTCGCCCAGCTCCTTGGTCAGGAAGTTCCCCTCGCCGTCGAGGAACTTGAGGGCGTTCCAGGGCGCGGGATTGTGGCTGGCCGTGATCACCACGCCGCCGACGGCCCCCTGGGCGGCCACCGCCATGGCCGTGCCCGGCGTGCTGCACAGGCCCAGATCCACGACGGCGAGGCCCGCGGCCCGCAGCGTCCCCGCCACCAGATCGCGGACCATGGTCCCGCTGGGGCGCCCGTCCCGGCCCAGGACCACGGCGTCCCCGGCGCCGGCGCCCCGCGCGCGGCACCAGGCCGCGTAGGCGGCGCTGAAGCGCAGGATCACCTCCGGCGTCAGGGACTCTCCCACGACACCCCGGATCCCGGACACACTGACCATGAGCGGCACGGCGGCCTCCTCGTCGCGACGGGCCCAAACGAACGGCCGTCCCTCGCGGGACGGCCGCCGGAGCAATTCCCCCACCGGGAGGTTCTGGGAGCTGGTGCACGGATTTGAACCGTGGACCTACGCATTACGAGTGCGTTGCTCTACCAGCTGAGCTACACCAGCTTCCGCGGGCCAGTGCCCGGGCGGCCATAGTGTGTGCATCGGGCCGGGTCGCGTCAAGGGCAAGAAACCCGCCGCGGACAGTCAGTTATGATATCCCGTAGTGCCTCCCGCTTCCTCATCCGCGCCGCGAATCCCATCCCAGTTTTGCGACAATTGCGCCTACTTGCAAGCACTTACGGCGATTTGGTATACTCGCGCTACTCGGGCGGGGTGCTGAGCCTCGTCAGGGCCTTTACACCACGTGGTGACAACAACAGGAGAATCAGCATGAAGAAGGCTATCATCCTCTTTGCCCTCGTCGCTCTGGCGGCCATGCCCGCCCTGGCTCGCGAGATGGTCAGCACCGACGCCGTCAGCGGCACCGATCTGACCCTCGGCCGAGCCGATGTCGAGCTGATGTACGACGACGGCACCTTCGAGGGCTACGGCACCTCGCCGGACTGGACCGACATCACCCTGGGCGTCTTCGAGGCTCCCACGGGCGGTCCCTGGACCCTCACCACCGTCCGTTTCTTCATGTTCGGCATGGCCGATCATGAGGTCATGATGGACGACACGGCCGACCTGCTCACTCCGCCGGCAGCTCCCTACGGCACGGGCATCTTCTTCAATCCCGGCACCGCCGATTTCGCCTCGGCCGTCTGGGTTGACGTGGACGTGAGCAGCCTGGGCATCGTTTACAACGCGGGCGACATCATCGCCATCGGCACCGCCTTCGACGGCGCCGACGGCATCGGCCTGGACGACAGCTGCGCCATGTCCGGCACCTGCGGCGTGTACTGGGCGCAGTGGAGCGGCATGTGGGGCCTGGACAGCGACTACGGCTACAACGACGGCCTGCGCATCGTGCTGACGGGCCCGACTCCCACCGAGGAAGTCACCCTCAGCGCGGTCAAGTCGCTCTACTAGGCGACCGCCGCCGCCACATCGGTTCTCTTCTCGACGGGGGCCCTGCGGGGCCCCCGTTTCTTCGTCAGGATCCCGCCTGCGCGAGCCCCAAACTGCTTGATGAATCGCCGGCCAGCCGTCAGGATGCCCCCGTGAGCCACGCGGGCCACCGGCCCGACATCGTACCCTAGCAGGAAGGCTGCGTATGCTGGCATCAACCGACGGCGCGTGGGGCCCTCGGCCCATGGCGGCGGCGCTGCTGGTCGCCTTGGCCCTCCTGGGCCTCGGCGCGGCGGCGGCCGGTGCCATCTGCCTGGACGCCCGGCGCATGGCCATGGGCGGGGCATCGCCGCCACGGCCCGACAACCTCTGCGCCGACAATCCCGCCTACACCGTGGTCCCCGACCGGGGCGGCGAGGGGGGCTGGGTGCTGCCCATCCCCCTGGGCCTCCTGGACCTGGCCGGCAACACGTCGAAGCTCGACCCCGACGACGACGACTTCGACCCCCTCTACATCGCCAACCTCCTCGCCAATCCGCCCCTCCACCTGGAGCTGAAGGATCCCGATCCCCTGGACGGAGACCTCACCCTGGACCTGGGCCAGGACCACCTGCGGCTCTACTGGGAGGACGCGGACCTGCTCATCCCCGAGGAGCCCCTTGACTTCGGCTCCCGCTGGGAGCGCCTGGGCATCAGCGTGGGCGGCCGCTTCAGAGACCGCCTCGCCTGGCGGGTGCAGGCGACGCCCTACCTGGACGGCCGCGTCGAGACCACCTTCGACGACGCGCTCTACGGCGTCCTCGCCGAGGGGGACTCCCTCAAGCCCAACTCGCGCTACGGCCTCGACGGCGAGGGGCGCGCCGCGGTGGCCATCTCCTGGAAGTTCCTGCTGGCCGGGCAGCTCCCCTCGGCGCGCGAGACCGAGGTCTACGTGGCCGCGGCGCCGAAGCTGCTGACGGCCTTCGGCATGGCCGACGCGCAGGTGGAACTGGTGGCCGTCACGGGCGACACCCTGTTCTCCTCCGACTCCCTGGACGTGGAGCCCGAGGTCCTGACCCGCTACACCGACGGCGTCGCCATGGGCTACGGCTTCGGCCTGGACCTCGGCGTCGCCGTCCGGCATGGGCCCTGGGACCTGGGCGTCGGCGTGCGCGACATCGGCGCCAGCATCCATTTCTCGGAGACGAAGCTGGAGCGCCAGTACCTCGAGGAGGACGGCGACGACGGCGACATGGTCACCGAGGTCCTCGAGGAGGGCGCCGAGCACGACTACGAGCTCGACGCCATCTGGACGCTCAACGCGGCCTACTCGTCCGAAGACTGGTTCGTGGCCGGCGACCTGCGCTTCCGCCCCTGGGGCAACGAGCTGCACCTGGGCGGCGAGTACCGGCTGGGACCCTGGGCCCTGCGCGCCGGCACCTATCGCGACCGGCGCGACGAATGGCAGTTCAGCGGCGGCGGCGGCTACAGCTTCCGTCGCCTATCCGTGGACCTGGCCCTGGAGACGCACAAGCGTTACTTCCAGGACGAGCGCGGGCTGGCCCTGGGCCTGAGCCTGCGCCTCCGCTAGGAGGTGGAGCGATGAACGCACGACGACTTCTCCGCCTCGCCATCCCGGCCGCGATCCTGCTGGCGGCCGCCTGCGGGGGCAACCGCATCATCATCAACCTGGACATGGACAGCTTCATGCCGCTGGAGGACCGCAGCTTCGCCTACGAGCTGCCCGGCATCGCGCCCGGCGAGTTCTTCGAGGACCAGAGCCCCATCGACGCCCTCCAGACCCCCGAGGGCCTCAACGAGGCCCTGGACTTCGAGTCCATGACGGCGGCCCTCAGCCTGGCCCTGGACGACGAGACGGTCATGGGCAGCGACGTGACCATGGACATCCGCATCCGCGTCTACCTGGCCGCGGACGACGATCCCGGCGCCTTCTGGCAGCCGGCCAACCTCCTTGTCGAGCTGGCGGGCGTGCACACGAGCGGGACCACGTCGCTCCTCGAGGACGTCGTCGACGTGGGCGACTTCCTGGCGCTCATGCAGGACAACGAGGAGATCTTCATGGGCGTCTGGCTGCGCGTGGAGCAGCAGTCCGGCGTGGGCCTGGTCCAGGGCGACGCCGTCGTCACGCGCCTGCACCTCCACTTGGAAGCACGGGAGGACGTGTTCTAGGCCGCGCGGCGCCGCCGGGTGTCCGGGCGCGCGGACGCGCGGGCCGGGAAACAGAAGCGGGCCGGCCCAGGGGCCGGCCCGCTTTTCCGGTGCGAAGGGACGGAGTCGAACCGCCGACACGCGAATTTTCAGTCCGCTGCTCTACCGACTGAGCTACCTTCGCCCGCCGGAAACACAAGCACAGGATTCCGCCATTGTCAAGACCGGCGCGGACCGGAGGCCTCCCGCCCCGCGGGATGGCCGCGCCGGCGGCGGGCGGCGGTCATCACCCGCCATGCAGGCGCCGCGCCCACTCCCAGGCCGAGGCCACGATAGCGTCCAGGTCCGGCCGGGCCGCCCGCCAGCCCAGCACCGCCTCGGCGCGATCCACCGCCGCCACCAGCCGCGCCGGATCCCCCTCGCGCCGCGGGCCGCGCGCGACGGGCAGGGACCGCCCCGTCACACGCTCCACGGCGGCCAGCACCTCCCGCACCGAGTGCCCCCGGCCCGTGCCCAGGTTGAGCACGCCCCCCTCGCCGCGCTCCAGGGCCGCCAGGGCGGCCAGGTGGGCCTCGGCCAGGTCGGCCACGTGGACGTAGTCTCGGATGCAGGTGCCGTCGGGCGTGTCGTAGTCCTCCCCGAAGAGGGTCAGCGTGCGCCGGCCCAGGGCCGCCTCCAGCGCCAGGGGCACCAGGTGGGTCTCGGGATCGTGCCGCTCGCCGTGGTCGGGCAGGGCGCCGGCGGCGTTGAAGTAGCGCAGGCTGAAGGCGCGCAGGCCCAGGGCGGGCGCCACGTGCGCGAGGGTCTGCTCCATGGCCAGCTTGGTGCCCCCGTAGGGATTCACGGGCCGGGTCGGATCCTCCTCGCGGAAGGGGCGGCCGCCGCCGTCCCCGTAGACCGCCGCCGAGGACGAGAACACCAGGCGCGCGGGACCGTGCTCCCGGACGCCGTCGAGCAGGACCAGGAAGCCGCCCAGGTTCTCCCGGTAGTAGGTGACGGGATCGGCGATGGAGTCGGGCACGATGCTCAGGGCGGCGAAGTGGACGACGGCCCCGCAGCGCGCCAGCAGCGGGTCCAGGACCGCGCGCTCGCGCAGGTCGGCCCGCACCAGCTCCACGCCGGTGGGCACGGCGTCCTCATGCCCCGTGGAGAGGTTGTCCAGGACGACGGGCTCGTGGCCAGCCGCCAGGGCGGCGCGGACGAAGGCGCCGCCGATGTAGCCGGCCCCGCCGGTGACGAGGATCTTCATGCGCTCCGCCTCCCGCGCTTGCGCCCGCCCAGATAGGGCGCCAGGAAGGCGCCCGTGATGGAGCCCGGCGTCGCCGCGACCTCGGCCGGCGTGCCCGCCGCGACGACGCGCCCGCCGCCGTCGCCGCCCTCCGGGCCCAGGTCGATGAGATGATCGGCCGCCAGCAGCACCTGCAGGTTGTGCTCGATGACGAGCAGCGAGTGCCCCGCCTTGAGCAGGCGGCGGAAGACGGCCAGCAGGGTCCGCACGTCCAGGGGATGCAGGCCCGTGGTGGGCTCGTCCAGCACGTAGAGGTTGCGCTCGCCGCCGGCGCGGGCCAGCTCCCGCGCGATCTTCAGCCGCTGGCTCTCGCCGCCGGACAGGGTGCTGGCCCCCTGCCCCAGCTTGAGGTAGCCCAGGCCCACGCGGTGCAGCATCCAGAGCCGCTCGCCCAGGGCATGCTGCCCGGCGAAGAAGTGGATGGCCTCGTCCACGGTCAGGTCGAGGACCTCGGCGATCGTGCGCCCCTTGTAGCGCACCTCCAGGCTCTCGGGGCGGAAGCGGCTGCCGCCGCAGGCCTCGCAGGGCACGTAGAGGTCCGCCATGAACACCATCTCCAGCTTCACCGAGCCGAGGCCCTTGCACTCCGGACAGGCGCCGCGCGGGCTGTTGAAGGAGAAGCGATCGGGGCCCAGCCGGCGCTGACGGGCCTCGGGCTGCTCGGCGAAGAGGGCGCGGATGAACTGGAAGGCGCCGATGTAGGTGGCCGGATTGCTGCGCGGGCTCTTGCCGATGGGGCTCTGGTCCACCACGCTCACGGCGTGGATGCGCTCGGCTCCGCGCAGCCGCCGCCAGGGATCGCCTGGCTGCCGCTCGCCGTCCGCCCGGAGGGCCGACACGAGCACGTCGGCGACCAGGGTGCTCTTGCCCGAACCGCTCACGCCCGAGACGCAGACGAGCTGCCCCAGCGGGAATTCCACGTCCAGGTCGCGCAGGTTGTGCTTCGTGACACCCTCGATGCGCAGGCGGCCGCGGGACGCGCGGCGGTCGGCATCGGCGAAGCTGAGGGGTTCGATGCCGGCCAGGAAGCGAAGCGTCGGCGAGGGATGGTCGGCGCCCACGCCCCGCGCGCCGTCCGGCGTTCCCTGGTAGACCACGCTGCCACCCTTGGCGCCGCTGCCGGGCCCCAGGTCCACGAGCTCGTCGGCCCCGCGGATGACCTCGGGATCGTGCTCCACCACGATGACGCTGTTGCCCATGTCGCGCAGCTCCCGCAGGGAGTCCAGCAGGCGCCGCGTGTCGCGGGGATGCAGGCCGACGGTGGGCTCGTCCAGGGCGTAGAGGGTGTCCGTCAGGTGGCTGCCCAGGGCGTTGGCCAGATGGATGCGCTGGAACTCGCCGCCGGAGAGCGTGCGCGTGAGACGGTCCAGGCCGAGGTAGTGCAGGCCCATGCGATCGAGGAAGCGCAGGCGCTGGGCCAGCTCCTGGATGACGCGCTCCACGCCGCGGGCGGCCGCGTCGATGTCCAGGCCCGCCAGGACCTCGCCGGCCTCGCCCAGGGACAGCCGGTAGAATGCCGGCAGTGTCCAGCCGTCCAGGCGCACCTGCTCCACCTCGGGCCGCAGCCGGCTGCCGCCGCAGGTGGGGCAGTCGGTCTCCGTCATGTAGCGGCGCGAGAAGAACCGCGCGTACTTCTTGTAGGACTTCTCGCGCAGGCCGCGCAGCCAGGGTAGCAGGCCGCGGAAGCCGCGCCCCCCCTCCAGGATGTCCGCCCGCGCCCACTCGGGCAGCTCGGCGAAGGGCACGCGCAGGGAGACGCCGCGGTCCGCGCACCACCGGCGCAGGCGCTCGCGGGCCGGCTCGAAGCGCTCCGAGGCCCAGGGCGCCAGGGCTCCCGCCTCCAGGCTGAGCGTGGGATCGGGGATGATCTTGGCCAGGTCGAACTCCAGGCGGTTGCCGTAGCCCCGGCAGTCGGGACAGGCGCCGTCGGCGTGCTGGAAGGAGAAGAAGGCCGGCGTGGGCTCGGGCAGGCGCAGCTCGCAGTCGGGGCAGACGGGTCCCTCGGCCCAGCGCCCCAGCTCGCGGCCCTCGGGATCCAGGACGCGCAGGCGTCCCTCGCCCTCCCGGTAGGCGGCCTCGATGCCCTCGGCCAGGCGGCCGCGGGCCTCCGCCTCCAGGCGCAGCCGGTCCACGATGACCAGCAGCCCGTCGTCGGCCAGACCCGCGGCTTCGGCGCCGTCCAGGCGCTGGATGCGCCCGCCGGCCACGATCCGGGTGAAGCCGCGCGCCTGGAGAATCTCGCGCAGGGTCTCGCCGGCGAGGCCGCCGCCCGCCAGGGGAAAGGCGAGGATCAGGTCCCGCCCGGTCCAGCGATCCAGGAGCGCGGCGGCCAGCTCCGAGGGCGGGTCCGGCGTCAGCACGCGCCCGCATCCGGGGCAGGTCAGCGTCCCGGCCCGGGCGAACAGCACGCGCAGGAAGTCGGCGATCTCCGTGTAGGTGGCCACCGTGGAGCGGGAGTGCTGGACGGAGTTGCGCTGGCGGATGGCCACGGCCGGGCCGATGCCCTCCAGGGAATCCAGGTCGGGCCGTCGCAGGCGCTCCAGGAACTGGCGCGTGTAGGTGGAGAGGCTCTCGACGTAGCGCCGCTGGCCCTCGGCGTAGAGGGTGTCGAACAGGAGGCTGCTCTTGCCCGAGCCGCTGAGCCCGGAGATGACCACCAGGCGCCCGCGGGGCAGATCGAGGTCCAGGTTCTTGAGGTTGTTCTCCCGGGCGCCCCGGATGCGGATGCGATCCATGCAGGCTTCTTTCCTTCGCGGCTGATCCGACAGCATAGCGCGGGCGCGACGACGGCGTCAACGGGAGCCGCGCGTTGCCCCGGCGCGCGGCGCGTGCTACGCTGCCGGCCATGCCGATCTTTCCCGAAGCGGAGCTGCGGCGCCTCTGGACCACCCTCGAGACTTTGCTGGGTCCCGGGGGCTGCCCCTGGGACCGCGAGCAGCGCAGCGAGGACCTGGCCCGCCATCTGATCGAGGAGGGGCACGAGTGGCTGGCGGCCTGCCGGGCCGACGACCCGGCGGATCAGCGCGAGGAGCTAGGCGACGTCGCCTTCCTCGTCCTGTTCGGCCTGCAGCGCCTGGCCGAGGCGGGCGGCGCGCCGGGCGCGCCCCTGGCGGCCGCCGATGCCAAGCTGCGCCGCCGCCACCCCCAGGTCTTTCCCGCCGACGCCGCCGGTCCCGACGACCCGGCCGCCGCGCGGGACAGCGCGGCCCAGACACGCCTGTGGGAGGCCATCAAGCGCACGGAGCGCCTCGCGGACGGCGAGGGCGGCGGCTGGCTGGGGCGCCTGCCGGCCAGCCTGGGCGCCCTGGCCAAGAGCCACCGCTACCAGGAACGGGCCGCGGACGTGGGCTTCGACTGGCCCGACCTGGCGGGCGTGACGGCCAAGTTGCGCGAGGAGCTGGCCGAGCTGAGCCTGGAGCTGGACCGCCTGCCGAGCCGCCCCCCGCCGGCGTCCGCCACGGGCGCCGGGCCCTCGCGGCGCTACCGCGCGGCGCTGGCCGGGCGCGACCTGGCCGGCCTAGCCGACGAGCTGGGGGACCTCTTCTTCGTCGCCGCCAATCTCTGCCGCTGGCTGGGCCTGGACGCCGAGGAGGTGGCCGAGGCCGCCAACGATAAGTTCCGGCGCCGCTTCGGCGCCATGGAGGCGGGCCTGGCGGCTGCCGGCCGCAGTCTGGAAGAGGCGGATCTGGAGGAGATGGAGGGCCACTGGCGGTCCGTCAAGCGCCGCGAGCGCGGCGGGGAGGATGCCTAGGCGCCGCCGCCCGATCCCACGCCGGCGACGGAGCCGGCGCCGCCATCCGGCGCCGCGGCGTCGCCCGGTGCGTCCTCGCCCCCGCCGTTGTCCCGGTCGGGGCAGCCGTCCTCGTCCTCGAAGCCATCGAAGTCCTCGGGCCGGTCCGGGCAGAGATCGTCCCGGTCGGGGATCCCGTCGTTGTCGTTGTCCAGGTCGGGCCGGCCGTCCTCGTCCTCGAAGCCGTCGAAGTCCTCGGGGAGGAAGGGCGCGAGATCGATGAGGTCCGGCACGCCGTCGCCGTCGTTGTCGGGATCGGGACAGCCGTCGCCGTCCTGGAAGCCGTCGAAGTCCTCGGGCGTGTCCGGACAGAGGTCGGCCTCGCCGCGCACGCCGTCCCGGTCGGGATCGCCGGCCAGGACCTGCCAGCTCCGGCTCACGCCGAGGGAGATGGCCAGGCGTGGATAGTGGGGCTCGAAGGCCGTGCCGAGGTCATCGCGGGAGAGGTTGATGTCCACGGCGCCGAAGAGCTCCAGGCGCCAGGGGGCCCGCGCGCGGAAGCCCAGGCCGAGCTGCCAGAGCTGCTCGCGCAGGACCATCTCGCCTTCCATGGCGAGCAGCTCCTCGAGCACCAGCTCGCCGTAGAGACGCTTGCCCTGCCCCATGAACTCCAGGCCCACGCCCAGCAGGCGCTGGCGGCGGTCGCTCTCCGCCTCCCCGGGCTCGCGTGGCGGGTAGTAGGGCGGGAAGGGCGACGGCGCGAAGGACGCGTCGGCGTCCGGCGGCAGACCGAAGCCGTTGGGATTGCGATTGACGCGCACGCCGCCATTGAGGTGGAGGCGGATGGGCACGAAGCGCGAGCCGCGGTGCAGGTCGATGCTGACTATGCCCAGCACCTCGTAATCGCGCGTCCCGACGCTGAGGTTGCGCGCGTCGTCGCCCGTGGGCAGGCGGACCACACCCTCGCCGGCCAGGGTGACGCGCGGCACCGGCACGGGGAGGATGAGCTTGAGACCCAGGTCGCTGTCGCCCATTCCCCCCGACCAGTCCCAGTTGCCGATGGCCTGGTAGAGGGCGGCGTCGTCGGGGGACACGGAGCGGAGCAGGCCGTGCAGGCGCGTGTCGAAGGACATCTGCCCCATCTCGCCCAGGCCGAAGGCCAGGCCCAGGCGCCCGGTGAACCAGTGAAGGTCGCTGTCCAGCCCGAGCTCCTGGCGGAAGTAGATCTGGCTCAGGGTGGTGCGGAGGGATCCCAGGCCCGCCGATTCCGTGGTGCGCAGGCGCAGGAGTCCGGCGGGCTCGGGCAGGCCGAAGCCCGCCCGCGCCGGCGGCGCCCAGACGGCCGCCAGCAGCAGGGCCAGGATGGCCCCGGCGCGCGCCGTTCGCCGGGCCGGCGCCAACTCAGTCCTCCGCCCCGGGCGCGGGCTCGCCGTCGCCGTCGGCCTCGCCGCCTTCGGCGGCAGCCGGCGCCGACCGCTCCTTGCCGAGCTCGTCCACGAAGTTGAGGCGCAGCGTCGTCAGGATCTGCTGGAGTGTCTTTCCCTCCTCCTCGCTGAGGTTGCCGACCGTCTTGGCCTCGAGGCACTCGAGCAGCTCGATGGACTGCCGGGCGGCGTCCATGTCGCGCGCGACCTCGCCCGTCATCGGATTGGCGATCTTGCCGAGGTGCTGCAGGGCGGCGGCGTTGTAGGCCAGGATCATGCTGAGGAAGCGCACGTCGGTCCGCGTCTCGTCGCTCACGATGCCTCCTAGAGGTTCTCGACGCTGTGGCGCCGCGTGCTGAAGAGGATGCAGTCGGCAGTCTCCGTCCCGGAAGGGTTGCCGAAGCCGTGGCTCTCCAGCTCGATGAAGTGCACGCTGTCGCCGGGGCTCAGCAGGATCGTCTCGCCGTTGGCGCAGAACTCCACCTGGCCCCGCTCGCAGAAGATGGACGCCTCGCCCTCCTGGTTGCCCTGGCAGTAGCCCAGGGTGGCGCCGGGCTCCAGGTGCAGTCGGTAGGCCTGGAGGCGGCCGCCGGGAATCCCGTGGCTGAGCCGCTGGTAGTAGCCCGTGGCGGTCTTGAAGTCGAGCTTGTCGCGCTCCTCGTACTTGATGAGGCTGACGTCGTTGAGGTTCTCCGTCTCGAGGAAGAAGGCCGTGTCCTTGCCGAGGGCGGCGGCGATGCGCGCGAGGGCGCCGATGGTCGGGCTGGTCTTGCCGCGCTCGATCTCCGAGATGTGGGTGGCCGACACCTGGCTGCGGCTCTCGATGTCCTTGAGGGTGAGTCCCCGCGCCTTGCGGATGCGCTTGATGCGCGCGCCGAGTTCCATGATCTCCATCGCTTCCCCTCCTAGATCTTGAAGCTGGGCACCGTGACCACGATGGCCTCGCAGATCGAGTCGCCGATGTTCTCCACCCGATGCGGGCTCGAGGCGTGGTAGTGAAGGCTGTCGCCCTCCTTGAGGATATAGCGCTCTTCTTCCACGTAGGCCTCGAGGATCCCCTTGCGCACGAGGATGAACTCCTCGCCCTCGTGGCGGTTGAACTCGCCCGTGGCGACGGCGCCCTTCTCCCAGGCCATCATCATCACGGACATGCGCGCCTGCGGGAAGGTGCCGGAGATGGACTCGATCCCGACCGGCGGCTCGAGGAAGCGGAACCGGCGGCGGTTGCCGGCGCGCACGATGGCGACATGGGGCAGGTCGTCCATGCCGACGAAGAAGGCGGCCTCGGTGCCCATGGCGCGGGCGATGCGCGTCAGCGCGCCCACGGTCGGGCTCGACTTCCCGCGCTCGATCTCGGAGATGTGTGTGGCGGAAACGCCGCTGGACGCCTCGATCTCCTTGAGGGTCATCTTCTTTTCGAGACGGTAGCGCTTGATGCGCTCGCCGATCTCGAGTTTGCTGAGCTGCTCCATCCCGATGTCTCCTTCTAAAAGGTGAGAGGAGAAGGGATGAAAAAAATAAGGAATCTCACGCCTTTGGTCAAGATTCATTAGGTATCCCTTATGCAAAAGAAGTTCGCCGTGGAATATTGCGAGAATTACGGTCTCGCGGATATTGACGAGGCCCGTCAGTCCTCGTCCTGCCGGAAGGTGACGAGCTGGCGCAGGAGCTCCTCCAGGAACACCACGCCCAGGGTGCGGCCGCCCCGATCGCGCACCGCGGCGAACTTGAGGTTGCTGCCCTGCAACTCGTCGATGAGCTCCAGGATGGGCCGGTGCGCGGGGACGCGCCGCAGGGAGCGGACCTGCTCCGCCAGGCGCAGCTTGGGATCCGGACCCAGCAGGCGGTGGCTGCCGATCACGCCCACCAGGTTGCCGGGCTCCCCCTCGTAAAGGAAGGCCCGCGGCGCCCGGGCCGCGGCTAGGCGCTCGCGCAGCTCCTGCAGGTCGCCGCCCACGGGATGGAGCACCAGCTGCTCCAGGGGCGTGACGAGCTGTCCCGCGTCGATGCGGTTGAGCAGGGCGATGCGGCGGATGAGGGAATCCTCGTCGGCCGCTACCACCCCCTGGGCCAGGCCTGCGTCCAGGTGCATGGCGACGGTCTCCCACCCCACCAGAGGCTGCCCCGGGACGGGTCGCCCCGTCAAGAGGCGGCGTAGCCCGCGCGCGCTCAGGTCCACCAGGCCCAGCAGCGGGCGCAGGGCCAGGACGAGGGGCAGCAGCACGGGCGCCGTGGCCCGCGTCAGGCGCTCGGCGTAGTGATGGCCAACGCTCTTGGGCAGCGCCTCGCCGAAGACCAGCAGCAGCGAGGAGACCCAGAGGGAGCTGACCAGGCCGGTCCAGAAGTCCGGCAGGGCCAAGCCCCCCGCGACCAGGGCGCGCTCGGTGAGCATGAGGCCGCTGATCGAGGCCAGGACGCAGCACACGTTGTTGCCCAGGAGCAGGGCGGCCAGGGTGTGCGCCGGGCGGAGGTAGAGGCGCTCGGCCAGGCGCGCCAGGCGCTTGCCGCGCTCCCGCTCGGCCCGCTGCCGGAGGCGGTCGCTGGAGACCACGGCCGTCTCGCTGCCGGCGAAGTAGGCCGAGCCCAGGACGGCCAGGAGGAGCGCCGCGAGCCACCCGTTCACGGAAGGCGCTCCAGGCGGAGGGTGCGCAGCACCGGCCCGTCGGCGTCCAGGACGGTCCAGCGCACGCCGGCGTGCTCGTAGGCGCGCCCGGTCTCGGGCAGCTCGCCCAGGTGCTCCATGAGGGCGCCAGCAAGCGTCTCGGCCTCGCCATCGCCCAGCTCGCAATGGAGCAGGCGCTCGGCGACGTCGCGCGGCGTGCGGCCGGAGGCGACCAGGGTCCGCGCGTCCACGAGGGCGTAGCGCCGGCTCTCGAAGTCGTGGCGGCTGAAGATGTCCCCCACCAGCACCGCGTAGAGGTCCACGAGGCTGACCAGGCCCGCCAGGGCTCCGTACTCGTCCAGGACCAGGGCGGCCGGCTCGCCCTCGGCCAGCAGCTGCCGGAGCAGGGGGCCCGCGCGCTGGCTCTCCGGGCAGAAGCGGGGCGGCCGGGCCAGCTCGCCCAGCGTCCGCAGAGACTGCTCCTGGCCCAGCAGGGCCACCACCTCGAGCAGGCCCACCACGTCCTCGGAACCGCTGCGCACCAGGGGCACCAGCGCGTAGCCGGCGCCCCGCACCGGCGCCACGGCCTCGCGCGCGCGCGTGGCGGCGTCCAGCATGAACAGGTCCACGCGCGGCGTCATCACCTCGCCCGCGGTCTTGTCGCCCAGCTCGAAGACGCCCCGCACCAGCTCCCGCTCCTTCTCGCCGATGCCGCCCTGCTCGACGCCCAGGCTGATGAGGGCGAGCATGTCCTGCTCGCGCAGCTCCAGGTCGTCGCGGGGCGCCAGTCGCTCCACGACGCCCAGCAGGCGCTGGCTCAGCCCCCGCAGCGCGCGCGCCAGGGGACGCAGCAGGCCGTGCAGGCGCAGCAGGACGCCCCCCACGCGCAGGCTGTTCTCCAGCGGCCGCCGCACCGACAGGCTCTTGGGCAGGATCTCGCCGAAGATCAGGATGGCGGCCGTCACGGCCACGCCGGCCACGGCCGGTCCCCGCTCGGGACCCAGATGGCGGATGGCCAGCCGGGCGGCGAGGACCGCCAGGAGGATGTTGACGAAGGTGTTTCCCACGAGGACCGAGACCAGCACCTCGCGCAGGTGCCCCAGGAGCTCGACCACGTGCCGCGCGCGGCGGTCCCGCTGCCGGCGGAGGTGGTGGCGCTGCGCCGGATCCAGGGCGAACAGGGCCGTCTCGGAGCCGGAGAAGAAGGCCGAGGCGCCCAGGAGGCCGAGGCACAGGGCCCCGATCAGGAGATCGATCGTCATGCGCCCTCCCCGACGGGTGCCAGGGCGGCCAGCAGGCGCCCGAGGCCGGGCTTGATGACGACGGCGTCCACGCCCGGCCAATCCCTGTCGGCCGCACGACCGTCGCCCGTGAGCAGGACCGTGACCAGGGCCGGGTCCGCCTCCTTCCACGCGGCCAGGAGGGCGTCGCCGCGCCGGCCCGGCAGGTGGAGGTCGGCGACGAGAGCCAGGTAGGCGCCGGGCGGCGGCAGCGCGTCGGGCGCGGCGACGCGGGCCTCCACGCGGAAGCCCTCGGCGCGGAGGCGCTCGGCGAGCATGAGCAGCAGGTCGGCGTCGTCCTCCACCACGAGGACGCGCCGCCCGCCGGCCGGAGACAGGCGCAGGCGCGTCATGCCTGCCGCGCGCTCGACGGCCAGGTCCAGGCCCAGGTCGCGGGCAGCCGCGAGGATGATGCCCAGGCCCCGCCCGCGGCCGCTCCGCGGCGCCGGCGCCTCGCCCCGCGCCAGGGCCGCGGCCAGTTCCTCGGACAGGGGCGCGCCGCCGTTCTCCACCTGGAGGCCCTCGCCCAGGGCCTCCACGCGCAGGGGGCCGGCGGGGGCCGCCGCGCAGGCGTTCTCCAGGAGGTTGAGCAGGAGGGCGTGCAGGCAGCGGGGCTCGGCGGGAAAGCGCCAGGGCCGGCGCAGCACCAGCTCGGCGCAGCCGGGCAGGCGGCCCGCGGCGCGGAAGCGCTCCCAGAGGCACTCCAGCTGGTCGGCGGCGTCCTCCCGGGCGGCGGCGGCCGGCGGCGCGGCGCGCCCCGCCAGCAGGGCCTCGGCACGCGCCAGACCGTCCGCCAGGCGCGCCAGCAGGGACGGCAGAAGCTCGGCCGGCGGCGCCTCGCGGCGGCGCAGGGCCTCGCGCGTCAGCGAGAGGTCGCAGGCCAGCAGGCTCAGCAGGTGGCGGAGATCGTGGTCGCTGATGGCGGGAGTCGTCCGTCTCACGGGGCCTCCATTCGCACACCAGCTTTCAGCCTGCGCGGGCGCTTGTCAAGCACCCGTCTTGACCAGCCCGGACGCCGCGCCTAGACTGCGGCGTCCCGCACAAAGGCCCGCCGAATGAAGACCCTCGTCATCCGATTCGGCTCCCTGGGCGACGTCGTCCTCACCCTGCCGGCGCTGCGCGACGCGGCCCTGGCCGGCGGGCCGGTGCACTACCTCGTCCACGGATCCTACGCCTCCCTGCTGGCGCCCCTGCCCGAGGTGGACCGCGTCTGGACGCTTCCCCGCGGCGCCGGCACGGTTGCCCTGCGATCCCTGGCGAGCCGGCTGGCGGCCGAGGGCTTCGAGACCGTGCTGGATCTGCACGCCAGCCCCCGCAGCCGCGCGCTGCGCGTGCTGCTGGCCCGCGACGGCGCCCGGTGCGCCGCGACGCGGCGCCAGGACCTGCGCCGGCGCCTGTGGGTGCTGCGGGGCAGGCTGGACGGCCGCCTGCCGGCGCCGCCGGCCGCCGCACCCGCGTGGCGGCGGCATCGGGACGCCGCGCGCCGGCTCCTGGGCGGCGCCTATCGCGAGGCCTCCGAGTCGCCCTACCCGGTCCCCGGCTACGCGCGGCAGCGCGCGGAGGCCGCCCTGGCGGCGGCGGGCCTGCCCGCGG
Source organism: Candidatus Krumholzibacteriota bacterium (assembly GCA_016933175.1). GTDB lineage: Bacteria > Krumholzibacteriota > Krumholzibacteriia > JACNKJ01 > JACNKJ01 > JAFGBK01. The sequence goes on from JAFGBK010000081.1 coordinate 73,633, forward strand.
ACACCGCGCCCGTGGGGCTGGCCCCCGGCGCCCGCTGGCCCGAGAAGGCCTGGCCCCGCTTCGCGGAACTCGCCGCCCGCCTGGCCGGGCGCATCCCCCTCCTCGTCCTGGGCGGGCCGGGCGAGGAGGCCCTCTGCGCGGACCTCGCCGGCGACGGCGGCGCCGCCCTGGCCGGCGACCGCCCCCTGCCCGAGACGGCTGCGGCCCTGGCCTGCTGCCGCGTCCTGGTGACCGGCGACAGCGGCCTGGGCCACCTGGCCGAGGCCGCCGGCACGCCGGTGCTGGCGCTCTTCGGCCCCACGGTGCCGGCCTTCGGCTTCGCGCCCCGCCTGCCGGCGAGCCGCGTCCTCGAGCGGCCCCTGGCCTGCCGGCCCTGCTCCCTGCATGGCGAGAAGCCCTGCCGCCTGGGCACGCGGGCCTGCCTGGCCGGCATCGACGCGGACGCCGCGCTGGACGCCCTGGCCGCCATGGGGGCCCTGCCGTGATCCTCGCCCTCTACCGGCTGCTCTCCCCCCTCCTGGCCGCCCTGGCGACCCTGGCGGCGCCCTTCGCGCCCAAGCTGGCCGCCACGCTGGCCTGGCGGCGCGAGGCCGG
>JAFGBK010000082.1 GCA_016933175.1 Candidatus Krumholzibacteriota bacterium
ATAGGGATCAACATGGGCGATGTCGCGATGGCGAGAGACGCGGGCGCCGAAGCTCTTACGTCACGGAAGTCGGCCACCGAATCCCTGCCCCGAGGAGTCGTCTGGGGTTTCGGCGCGGGGCTGCTGTACCTGTTCGCCTTCGTCCTCTTCGCGAAGCTGGATATCCTGCTCTGTCTAGTGGCAGACGACGCCTCGTACTACTTCCGCATTGGCGAGAACCTCGCACTGGGATACGGCTCGAGCTTTGACCGCATCACGGTGACCAACGGCTGCCAGCCTCTCTGGATCCTCCTCATCACCGCAGGCCACTGGCTGGTCCGCGGCGAGCCGGAGATCATGGTCCGCGTCTTCTTGATCACGCAGGTCTTCCTGCTCGCCGGCGCCGCGTTGCTGCTGGACCGGATCCTGCGCGAGCTCTTCGCCGCGCCCCTGCGCGCACTCGCCGGCATCCTCTTCGTCTATCTGGTGATGATGCGCAGCCTCAACGGCATGGAGTCGTCGTTGCTCCAATTCACCCTCGCCCTGGCCTTCCACGAGGCCTGGCGCCGGCGGACCTTCACGCGCGATGCGCACGGTCCGGCCCTGGTCATGGGCATCCTGCTCGGCCTGCTGGTCCTGGCGCGCCTGGACATGGTGCTTCTGGTTCTGGTTCTCTTCGGCATCGCCTTCCTGCGCGTCCTGGTTCACCGGCGGCGGACGGCGCTGTTCGCCCTGCTAGTCATGGGCGGCGGCTTCCTGGTCTTGGTGGCGCCCTACCTGATCATGAACCTCGCACAGTTCGGGCACCTGATGCCCATCAGCGGCGCGTTAAAATCCAGCTTTCCGCAGCCCCGGCTGTCGGCCAGCGCCCTCGCCGCCCTGAGCAAGCGGGAGTGGATCTACCTGCCGGCGGCCCTGGCGGCCCTGGCCGGCATGGCTCTGCCAGCCTGGCGGCGCGCCGGTGGCGAGCTGTCCCGCCTGCGATATCGACGGGCCCTGGCCGTGATGGCCGCGGGAGCCTGGCTACACTACCTGCACTCGGCCCTGTTCATGCAGTGGGCCGTCTGGTACTGGCACTATGCCTTCTACGCCCCGCTGTTCATCCTCATCCTGCTGGAGGGCCTGCGCGTGATCGCCGCGCGCCGGCGCTGGCCGGGCGGGCGGCGCCTGGCCTGGGCCCTCGTCACCCTGGTCCTGGCGGGCGCGGGCCTGAAGGTCTGGCAGCATACCTTCGTCCTACGCTACGACGGCAACTGGAAGGTGAACTCCTATCACGCCGCCCTCTGGGCGCGGGAGCACACGCCGCCGGCGGCGGTCTTCGCCATGAAGGACGCCGGCGTCTTCGGCTACTTCAGCCGGCGCTCGACCATGAATCTGGACGGCTTGGTTAACGACTTCAACTACCACGAGGTCATCGCCGATCGCCGCCTGGGCGAGCACCTGCGCGAGAAGGGCGTGGGCTACCTGGTGACGCCGACTCTCAAGGAGCGCGGCGACGTCAACTGCCGCCTGGTGCCCGAGGGCGTGACGGGCAGCATCGTTGCCGGCGAGTACGCGTCCCTGGGCTTCTCCTTCCTCAGCCATCTCAACGGCGCCTACAGCGACACCCTGCGCGTGCGCCGCGAGGACGAGGTCTACGCGAGCCGCGGCCGGCCGGGCCCCGTCATCGCCATCTGGCGCCTGATGCCCTGAACGGCCGGCGGGCCGCGCCACCGCGCTTTCGCACTCAGGTAGATACGCGCAAGATTTCCGTCTCGCTTCGCGCACGGATGCGAGGCACTCGGCCGAGAATCCCGCTCGCCGACCGAAAGAGAAGCCCCCGCCCGCTGCCGGGCGGGGGCTTCTGCCGAGGATCGAGATGCGGGGGTGCCGGCGGAAGCGGCTATTCGCCGCCTTCCAGGCGCGCGAGGATGGCCCGGCCGTTGTCGTTGCCGGGATTCAGCTCGATGGACCGGCGGTAGTTCTCGATGGCGCGCTCCCGCTGGCTATCGGCCGCCAGGGCCTCGCCGAGGCTGTCGTAGACGACCCACGAGTCCGGATGGAGCTGGACGTTCTTGGTGAAGACGAAGACGGCGGCGTCGAGCGATCCCGCCTCCATCAGCTCGTAGCCGAGGTTGTTGAACTCCCGGAGATCGAAGACGGGGCCCGCGTCGCCGCGGGAGCGGAGGTCCGCGAACGCGTCCTCCGCGGCCGCGATGCCCTCGTCGGCGAGGGTCTTGCGGATGATGTCGGCCGCCGAGCCCCGCACGGCCGCCTGGTAGGCGCTCTCCACGCGCGCGATCTGCGAAGCTTCCCAGGGTAGCATCGGCTCGAAGGCGGTGACCTCGTCCAGGGCGCCGCGAGCCGCCTTGGTGTCATCGAGCTTGAGGTGGCAGTGGGCCAGCAGCGCATAGGTGCTGGCCAGCGGCGGGAACACCTCGCGGCAGGCCTCCAGGATGACGACGGCCTCCGCGAAGCGGTCGTCCCGCTGGTACTCCTGGAAGAGCTGCATGGCCTCGTCCGGGGAGAAGTAGTTCGACGGATCACCGGTGCGCAGCGCCCTCGTCAGGACGGTGCGGGCGGGCTTCAGCCCCTTCTCCTCGACGTTCCGCGCGAAGGTCCAGACCAGCGAGGTCCTGAGATCCTCCAGGCTGCTCGCCTCGTTCTGGGGCGCGAGGACGCCCGTCTCCAGCAGCCGGATGGCGAACTCCAGCACCCGGTCCTCGCCGGCCTCGATGTCGGCCTTCGTGTTCCTGACGCGGAGGTCGGGCCGCACGCCGATGCCGTCCCAGCAGACGCCCTCGTGGTCGCGGATCTCCTTGTACGCCACCCACAGGGTCCACCCGTTGGGCATCTGGTCGGGGTACTGGGAGGAGAAGGCGCCCGCCGACAGGTCGCCCACCACCGTCACGTGGGGCAGCACGCGCATGGCGAGGATGAACTCGTCGGCCGCGCTCTCCGAGAAACGGTGCGTCAGCAGGATCGTCGGCCGCGTGAACCGGACCGGCCCGCGCGGCTCGACGTGGAAGTACTGGGCGGGCGCGAAGTCGCCGTGCTCACGGCCGTAGCGGGTCCGGGACGTCAGAAAGCGCCGCTTGCGGTCGGCGAAGCGGTCCGCGACCAGGTTCGCCGACCGGCCGGTCCCGCCCGGATTGGAGCGCACGTCCACGACCATCGCGTCGGCGGCCGCGAATCGTTGCATGATGGTGTCGATGGCCGCGGCCGTTTCGCCAAGGCCGGCCTTGAAGTCGGCGATGTGGAGGTAGCCGATGCGGTCGGTCAGCCAGCCGAAGGTGAACCGGTGGTCGAGCGTCTGGGTGGCCTTGCCCGCGAGGAACCGCGACGCCACGAGGCGGAGGGAGAAGTCGTCGCGCGGCAGGTCCTCGTTGATTCCCGTGCAGGTGCGCCGCTCGTGGTCGTCGATGCAGACGTGAGCGTCGTTCAGGTGGCCCAGCATGGCCAGCAGGATGGTGCGCAGCTCGGCGTCCGTGGTCGCAGGCGTGACCAGGGGACGATAGACCTCGTGCAGCGCGCCCCAGTCGACATGCTTGGCCTCGAACTGGCCGTAGTTGCGATCGAGGGCGTTCCAGACGTACTCGAAGTTGCGCACGGGATCGTCGGCGGCCTGGGCCCGCGCAGCGCCGGCCGCGGCGTGAACCAGGACGAGGAACAGAACAAGACACCGGAGAGCCATGGCGGTCACCCCCTCTTGGTGCGAGGAATGCTGATGACGGACCGAATCCCTCGGTCCGGATCGCGGATCGTCGATGGGCAGGGGTTGCGGAGGAGGACTGGTGTCGCACGTACTGACGAAGGAGTGGGCCGGAGGTTACCGATGGGCGCGTGATGTTCCAGTTTCAGCTCAGGCGCTGAGGGGGCATCATGGCCTGGTCACGGGACATGCGCGCGGACGGAAGGCCCCCGCCGGCAACGGCGGGGCCTTGTTGTCATGCTAAAGCGGCACCCATCCTCGTGCTCGGCTCTCCCTATTTCTTCTGTGGTTTGCTGGGCAGCCGGCCGCGGGCTTCTGCGCGGCCACGAGCAGAGCCGAGATCCGGTAGGCGAGTCTGCCGCCGGCGTCGGTATGGGCGGCGAGCAGGTCGAAGGCGGCGTTCTCGAATGCCCGTCGCCGCGCGGGCACGTCCTGGATGCGGGAGAGCTCGGGCTCCCACGAGTGGCGAACGACCGCCATCCACGCGGCCGGATCGTCGAACGTGTAGCGCTCGTCGAACGGCGTCGTGTGAATACGCTCGAATCCGCTGCCGCGCAGCAGGTCGAGGTAGCCTTCGCGCGTTGTCGGGAAGTAGCCGTGCTTGTCGGAATCGGGAACAAACTGCCTGACGAGTTGCGCCATCCACTCGAGATGCTCTTGCCAGAGCCAGCCGCTGAGGTAGAGGCGCCCACCAGCCTTGAGGATGCGGAGCATCTCACGAATCATCGGGGCACCGTCGATCGGCTGGTTGGCGTCGAAGTCGTAATCCTCATCGAGGCCGACCATGCCGGCGACGATGACGTCGAAGCACGCATCGGGGAAGCTCATCGAGCGAGCGTCCATGAGGAGGACCTCGACGTTGCCGATGCCGCGGGTGGCGATCTCCTGCCTTGTCCACTCGACGCATTCGGCTTCCACATCGATGCCGACCATCCGTCCGGTGTCGCCGATTCGCTCTCGCACAGGGAAGAGCGTGCCGCCGTATCCGGTGCCGAGATCGAGGACTGTGCTGCCCGGGTGAAGCTCGGCCGTCGCGATCAGTGCTGCGGCGGTGTCGCCCCAGTACCTGGGGTTCTTGTAGGTTCCGCTCCAGAGGTCCGTCATCCTTCTTCCCGCACTCTTCCTCGTGGGGATCGAACGGAAGGGTCGCTAGCCGTTTACGGGATGGTAGCACGTTCCTGCTCAAGATGAGGACCCGCTGAGCAAGGTCAACCGTCTGCTCGGCAAGTTCGTTCCTTCCGGCGCCGAGTCACGGTTTGCTAGTGTGGTGTGTACTGATCTCCGGCGCACAGAGGATTGACGAAAACGGCGGCTTGTCCCTGGATGCCTCGGTGCGCCTGGTGGCGTGGGGCCGCCAGGGCCTGGAGCGCCTGGTCCGCTACTGCGAGCGGCCGAGCTACGGAAGGCGAGGAGATGGAGGAGCCCTGCTCGGGCAACCTCTGCATCAGCCGGCCCTGCCCAAGACGCGGTCGGGCAAGATCATGCGCCGCATCCTGCGCAAGATCGCCGAGGGGACGCCGGACCAGATCGGCGGCACCATGGCGGGTTCAGGCGCCGAAAGGCGCTTCGTCGATCTTATACCTCCAGAACGACCCACTGTACGAGATTCCGCCAGCGGCCAGGGCGATGCCGGCGATCATCGCGCTTATCGGTATCGCAGTACCGGGATAGGGTGACCCCGATCCGGCGGATCGTGCTATCGTGACCGGCGGACAGGCGCCGCCTGTTTCTTCAAGCGGGATGTGAGCGATGACGATGATGGCGGTGGTGGGCTGGACCCTCCTCGGGCTCCTGGCGGGGCTGGCCCTCTGGTTCTGGCTGCTCCGCCGGGGCGACCCGGCGGGCACCGGCGCGGGCCACGCGGTCGGGCTGATCCTTGCCGTGGGGCTGGCCTGCCGCCTGGCCTTCGTCTACGGCACGCCGCTCTACTATGCTCCCGACGAGCAGTCGCACTACCATTACGCCCGCTTCCTGGCCGAAAGGCGCGCCCTGCCGGTGCAGACCTGCCGGACGGACGATCCCGCCAATGAGTGGGAGTACTACCAGCCGCCCCTCTACTACCTGGCGGCGGCCCCCCTGCAGGCGCTGGGCTCAAGGCTGGGCGGGGAAGCGGGCGGCATCCGCGCCCTGCGCGTGCTCTCGGTGGCGCTGTGGCTGCTGACGGCTTGGCTGGCCCTACGGCTGGCCCGCATCCTGGAGCTGGATGACTTCCTGCGCGTCTTCGTCGCGGGGTTGGTTTCCCTGCTGCCCACCTACCTCTTCATCTCCGCGATGGTCAACAACGACAACCTGGTGCCGGTGCTGGGGGGCGCCCTGCTCTGCCTGCTGGCCCGGCGCGAGGGAGGCTGGCGCGGCGCGCTCCTGGCGGGGGCGCTGCTGGGGCTGGGGCTCCTGACCAAGTTCAGCGCCGTGGTCTACCTGCCGCTGATGGCGCTCCTGCTGGCACCCCTTGCCGGGGGGGCGGCTCCCGCCCGGCGGCGGTCGGCGGGGCGTCTGCTCGCGGCCCTGCTGGTGGCGGCAGTGCTGGTGGCCCCCTGGATCGCCCGCAACCTGCAGGTCTACGGCAGCATCGGCGCCGAGGATGTGGCCAACGTGCCGCGGCAGTGGGAGTCGCTGCCGCACGCGGCGTGCTGGTCCATCACCTACATGGCCGACTCCTTCTGGGCGGTGGCGGGGATCCACAACGATGTGAGTTTCTGGTTCCCCCGGCTGGGGCACCAGCTCTTCTTCTTCGCCCTGGCGGGGCTGCTTTTTACTCTTGCCGCGCCGGAGCGGCGGCGGATGTTGCTCACCGGACGCCTGGACCGGCCCTTCCTGCTGGCCATGATCCTGGCCATCGCCTTCAATGCGCTCCTGGTCCTGCGCTTCGGCGTGCTCTACAATCAGGGGCAGGGGCGCTTCCTCTTCCCCCTGCTGGTTCCCCTGGCCCTGCTGATGGGCCTGGGGCTGCGGGTCTATCCGGTCAAGAAGCTCTCCCTGCACCTGGCCGGCCTCCTGATCACCTACGGCGTCACCTTCACCGCCTTCGCCCTGGCCATGTTCACGCGGGTCTAGGCTCTGGCGGCAGATAGCCAGGCGCCTCCCGTAATCCTTGCCATCCCTGTGGGAGGCGATTGCCCGTCCGTCCTTCTGGCCAGGAATGTGTATCGGGTCCTGGCATCTTCCGCCCGCGGCGGCCCAAGTGGAGCGTCCTGCATCGCCTGGTCCGCGGCTGTGATAGAATTACAGAAGCATCCAGTATCAAGGGAGAAGTAGCAATGCGATTGCTGCTAATGGTCATGACAGTTCTGTCGATCGCTCAATCCGCCAGCGCGGCGACGATGTCGTGTGATTGGAGTCGTTGGTGCGAAACGCCCGTCTGGTGTGTCGTCTCGATCACCTTGGCCAATGACGCAGGTACAGAGGTCTGGATCGGGCACTATGATGACCAGCCTCAATATGCTCAACTCCTCCGCTTTGATCCTGTCAACTGCATTGCCACGGCGTGGGCTGACCTTCCAGAGCCCGGACATGTGTACGGCCTGGCCCGAGACGGCGATTCTCTATGGGCCGTCTTATCGACCGGCTGGATCTACAAAGTCGATACGAACACCTGGACAACGGTTGTCGGTTTCCCGGCTCCCGGACACGACCACGACGTCCATGGCGCACAGGGGATCGCCTGGGATGGCCAATGCCTGTGGCATGCAGATGGCAGTCTCAGGCAGATCTACAAGCTGGATCCTTCGACCGGAGAAGTTCTGGCGACTCTGCCGGCACCGGGGGCAGAGCCTGCTGAACTGGAGATCGTCGCTGGCATCCTTTATCTCGGCGATCACTGGGGAGATTCGATCTATGCGATAGATAGCGAGAGTGGTGACGTCCTCGGATGCTGCTATGCTCCCTGGGACGTCCATGCTCGCGGAGTTGCCGCACGGCCGGACGGAAGGTTCTGGTTTCTCAGCGGCCTGTATTCCGAGGTCTATGATTACGGCATCGAGTGGAGCACGCCGATGGAGGACAAGACCTGGGGCGCCCTGAAATCGATGTACCGGTAGCGTCTGAACACATGCATCGAACAGCGGGCGGCCATCGCGTGGGTGACCGTGGACGGCAGATACCTCTTCTTCAAGGCCGAGGGGGACATCTACTGGGTCGACGCCGCGATCGTGGAAGCGTTCCGCCCGGCGGCGCCACGCACGCGGGATTCGACGGGAGGGTGAGCATGCGTCATGGCAAATCGCGGATTCGGGCAGTCCTGTTCCTGGCCGCCATGTCGTCCGCTGCGTCGGCTTGCGCCCAGCAACCCTTCGATCTCGCCCGTCAGGACGGCGAGGACGTCGCCATCGGCATCTACCGGCGGCTGCACTCGGACGTCCTCGGCGAGGACCGGCTGCTGCTCGTCTGCCTGCCGCGGGACTACGGGGATTCGAGTCTGCGCTACCCGGTCCTGTTCGTCCTCTACGGCGACCAGATCCGCGGCTACTTCGCTGAGGCCGTGCACGTCGTCTCCCGCCTGGCCGGCGAGGGGAGTATGCCCGACTGCATCATCGTCGGGGTGGCTAACGTGGACCGGTACCGGGACCTGTTGCCCGTCCATCGCGACGGCCGGCCCGGCAGCATCGACGCCTTCCTGCGCTTCTTCGCCGAGGAGCTGGTCCCCTTCATCGAGGCCGGGTACCGGACGAAGGACTATCGCATCCTGATCGGCCCGCAGGCGGGCGGCGCCTTCGGCCTCTACGCGCTGGCGGAGCGTCCCGGCCTCTTCGACGCCTGCCTTCTCGAGAATCCCTTCGCCTCGCTCCCGAACCGCGAGCCGCTCATGGCGCGGGCCGAGAAGCTGCTCGCCGCGCCGCCGGCCGGCCGTGTCTTCGTCCAGATCGCCTGCGTCGACCGGCAGGGGTCCAACGACCTCACGGAGGCGGCCGGGCTGGCGCTGCGCCTCCGGGATCGCTACGCGCAGGCCGCTCCGCCCGGCCTCGAGCTCGTCGTCCGCCACGACGCGGATAACGAGGACTTCATCCCGCCCCTCGGCGTGAAGGAGGGGCTCCGCGCGCTGTTCGCTGGCTACGCCTTTCCCGAGGGCCGCGTGGTGCGCGGACTCGCAGACATCACCGGACACTACGCGGCGCTCTCTGAGCGCTACGGATTCGCGGTGGACGTGCCGGAGATGACGCTGACCCTCGCGGGCGACGCCCTTGCCCGGCGGGGCGATCTCGACGCGGCCGAGGCGATCTTCCACCACATCCTTGAGATCTATCCGAACTCCCTCAACGGCCACTGGCAGCTCGCGAACCTCTACCGCCGGCGCGGCGACCGCGAGCGGGCCGTGTACCGTTGCCGCCGGTGCCTGGAGATCATGCCCAACATGCCGCCGGCCCGCCGGATGCTCGAGGAGCTGGGCGCGCGGTGAGCGGGTCTTTGATGAAGAACTCGCTGGCAATATCTGTCCTGTGCATCCTGGTTCTGGCCTCCGTCTCCTGGGATCCGGCGGTGGCCAGGCTGGCCGGTGGGAAAGGATCCCTGCTCGGGTGGGACACACCCCTGCCAGCACTGTGCGCCGCGGCGGAGTCGGGCGATCCGCGCGGCCTCGCTCTCCTCGGCGCCCGTCTTCGTCTCGGCGACGGTGTGCCCAAGGACTACGCCGCTGCTCGGGATTGCCTTCAGCGGTCCGCCGACGCCGGCGACCCGGTCGGGCTCGTCCAGCTCGCCGCGCTCGTCGAGAGCGGCCGCGCTGCGCCGCGCGACTCAGCCCTCGCGGCAAGCCTGTACACCCGCGCCCTGCCTGCCCTGCACGAGGCGGCGGAACAGGGCGATCCGGAGGCGATGGTCGGGCTGGCCGATCGCTACGCCTGGGGAGACGCCGTGGCGGAGGACCAGGAGGAGGCAAGCCACTGGTACCGGAAAGCGGCTGCCACGGATCACTCGCGCGCCCTCTACCTGTGGGGATATCGTGTCTACTACGGATCCGGCGTGGATCCGGATCCGGCCTCGGGCCGGCTCCTGCTCGCGCGGGCGGCCAGCCGGGGAAACGCTGCCGCCGCGCACCTGCTGGGAAACCTCTGCGCCGCCGGCGATGCGGCCGCCCCCTCCGAACCGGATCGGGCGGAATCCTTCTATCGCCTCGCCGAGTCAGGTCCTCGCCCCACCGAGGCGTTCACCCCGCAGGGCTACCGCTACGCCGGCATCGGTGCTCCCGGTGACCAGGCGGTCGGGGGCCATCAGCCGCCCCCTTTCCGGATGGAGATCGCCGAGGGAAGTTGTGGAGAGGCCTGCCTCTGGTCGGTCCTTGCCGCTCGCGGCGTAGTGGCTACCCAGCACGCCATCAACCGGGCCGGCGGCGCTCCCGGGCGGGGGCTGCATGCCTACGAGCTGGACGACGTGCTGGAGCATTTCGGGATCGCCTGCGAACCGAACTTCCGCAGCCAGGCCTCGTTCGCCGGTCCCTACCTGCGAACCTGGACTCGCGACCTGTTTCGCCGGGCGCCACCCGGAGCGGAGCGGTGGGAGCCGTGTTTGTCGGAGATCCTCGGCGAACTCCGCGCTGGCCGGCCGGTCCTCGTCGGGGTGAAGATTCATCCGGATCGTCACCCGGATTGGCCCTGCGATCACTTCCTGCTTCTCGTCGGGCACAACGATGACACGGGGGAAATCCTCTACAACGACTTCAACGAGCGGAAGCGGATGCCTGCGGCGGAGCTCCTCGAGTCGGAGAAGGGCTACTCCCTCGTGAACCGGTACGGCGTCTTCTACCGGATCTACTTCCGCTGACGGCCCCTCGCTGCGGTCGCCCTCGCGCCCGCCTAGAGGGTGTCGATCATGGCCATGGAGACCAGCTCGCCGCTGCTGATGATCTGCGCGTTGACGCAGTCGACGCGGTTGCACACCCCGATGCAGTCGGCGAAGTCCGCCGCAGGCGTGAGGAAGAGGGCGACCAGCTCGCCGCCGCAGTCGCAGTGCGAGTGCACGGGCAGGGGCGTCAGGCATTCGGGGCAGTGGAGGGAGAGCAGCTCGCCGCTCGCCAGTTCCAGGTCCAGGGACACGCGGCGCTTGTCGCCGAAGATGGGACTCAGGGCGACCAGGCCCTCGCCGCCGCGATCGTCGCGCGCGCCGACGAGGATGCCGGGGTGCTCGTCGAAGACCGCCCGCGGGCTGAGGAGGCTGTGCCCCTTGGGACAGTAGAGTTCCTTGACCACCAGTACTTTCTTGCGGGCCGGGAACCTGTCCATCATCGGGTTGGGGATGATCAGCATCCCCTTCCGGTCGAACCGCTCCATGCGCGCAGACCTCCGGTGTGAGGGGAGGCGGGTGGCGCCCGCCGCGGGGGATCGTCACTCCCGGAGTCTAGACGCAGGCGGTGGACGCCTCAAGCGAAGGATGGCCGGCCGGCAGGAAAGAATCCGGGCCGCTCGTGAGAGCGGCCCGGGTCCGGGGTTGCGGAGGCGCGCGCCGCGGTCCGCGGCGCTAGTGGTCGAGGCGGATCTCGCGGATCTCGTTCCACTCGAGGTAGATGGGATCGCGGTCGCCGTCGGTGAAGACCAGGACGCCGTCGTTGTTCTCGGTCACGTCCTGGCCCTCCTCGAGGACCAGCTTCTCGCCGCCGACGAACTCCACCTCGCTCTCGTCCCAGCGCTTGGGGGAGATGGTCTTGACCATGCTCAGGGGGATGTCCATGTCGATGTCCCGCAGCGAGCCGTTGAGAATCTCCCAGTCCTCCGACTCGTCGAGGTCGATGACGATGCGGCCCCGGTAGGTATCGTCGTCGCGGGTGCGCACGGTGCCGCGCAGCTCGCCCTTGGGCTTGAACTCGTCGTAGCCGCGGCCGCTGCCCTTGCCGTCCATGAAGGTCACCTTGTCGAAGGCGTCCCAGTAGACCGTGACGCGGCCGTAGCGCGCATCCTCGACCATGATGCCGCGGTTGTCGTCGTTGACGTCGTTGGTGCCTCGCAGATGCAGCTCGCGGCCGTCCTTGAGGGTCACCAGGGAACCGCCGCTGCCGCGCCGCTCGATGGCGCGGATCTTCCCGAACTCGATGGACACGTCGCCGTCGCGCGTCTCGCCGTCCAGCTCGTCGATGCTGAGGCACTCCTCCTTGTCCCACTGGATGAAGCCCTCGAAGTCGCCGGCGTCGGTCTCCACCTTGCCGTAGAGGCGCTGCACGCCCGGCTCGGCGCCGCGGGGGACGGGCAGGAGTTCGATCAGGTCGATGCGCTGCCAGCGCAGATCGATGTCCCCCAGGCTGCCGTCGCTGACGTGGATTTCGCTGCTGACGTCGTTGGCGTAGCCCTCGACGTCGTAGGTGGAGCCGGTCTTCATCTTGAGGACGGCGCCGCCGGAACTCGGCCTGATTTCGTCGATGTCGCCGAAGCGGGCGATGAAGATGCGGTTGCCGCCCCAGTTGTCGTCCTCGATGTCGACGACCCACTTGAGGATGCTGATGCGCCGGCTGCGCTTGCGCTCGCGGTCCCGGTCGCGGTCGAACTCGTCCTCGACGAGCTCCATGAAGGGCATGTCCTCCTTCATGGAGTGGAAGAGGTCGTCCCAGAACGCCTCCTCGTCGCCCCAGCGGAGGAAGCCGGTGTACTCACGTCCCGAATCGGTGACGACACGGCCGTAGATGAAGCCTTCGTTGTCGCTCCGCGCCTGGGCATCCGGAGCGATCAGCGCCGGGGCCGCGGCGATCAGAATCAGTGCGAGGGTGAACAGGATGCGTCTCATGGCTACGTCTCCTTGCCGTATGATTGATCCGGTCGCCGGGACCGGCTACTTCATGACGTCCCGACCGTCGGCGGTCTGCGTCTCGCCGGCCGGTCGCGTGGTGTCCTCCGCACGGACCTGGGAGGGCACCTGCTCGCCGGTCGCGCGTTGCTCGTCGTTCTCGATGCTGCTGAGCACGTCGAACATGGCCTGGTGGTAGCGACGGTCGGCCTGGAGCAGCTCCGTCATCACTTCCATGAAGCGGCGATCGTTCATGCTGTTCTTCTCGCTCTCCAGGGTGATGCGAACGGGCTGGTCGCTGCTGGCGTAGGGCGAGAGGATGCCGCCCGTGTGCAGGCCCCAGAGCCCCACGGCGACGACCAGGGCGGCCGCCATGCCCCAGGCCCACTGGGGAACCGCATGCAGGCGTTCCCAGAGCCCGGGAGCGACCGACCCGGCCGCCTTCTCCGCCGGCGCCTGGCCGAGCTGCTCCTGCATCTCGTCGACCAGGGACTGGAAGGATCGCAGCTCCTGGTAGAACTGCCGGCAGGACGGGCAGCGCGTCACGTGATCCAGGATCTCGACGGCCCGGGCGGGATCGCTCTCCCCGTCCAGCAGGGCCGAGATCTCGACCTCGTAGTACTCGCATCCCTTCATGATCATTTCCTTCCGTCCGGGCGGGACGCGTCGGGCATGAAATCCCGCAGTCCCGCCATGAGCTGCTTGCGGGCCCGGCAGACGTCCACCTTCACCTTGCCGACCGACCAGCCCTTCTCGCGGGCGATGTCGGCGTAGGGCTTGCGCTGGATGACTCCCAGCTCGAAGGCCGTCCGCTGGTCGCGGGGCAGGTCCGCCATCAGGTTCTGCAGCTTGTCGTTCAACTCCGACCACTCCGTCCAGGCCGCCGGGCTCGTCGGCCCGGGATCGGCGTATCGGGCGATCTCGTGGTGCTCCCCCAGCTCGCTCTCGCTGCTGACCACCACCCGCCGTCGCAGGTGATCGATGAGCAGGTTGTTGGCGGTCCGGAAGAGGTAGAGGCGCAGCTTGCTCGCGTCGCGCAGCTCGGGTTCCGCCTTGATGACGCGGAGGAAGGTTTCCTGGCAGAGATCCTCCGCGTCGTCGCTGTTCCAGAGCCGGCGCCGGAGGAAGGCGAGGACGGCGGGACCATGGTGCTCGTATGCCTGGGGTAGACTCGCCATGATTCCCTTTGCCCTCTCCTTTCCTCGTTGCTCGTCCACGATCGCCGGTGCCTTTCGTCATCAGAGACTGTCCTGTGCCTCGAAGGTTACAGCATTTCGAACGCCCGTCCAGCATCGACGGGACCGATCGGAGGCGCCGGGGCGGAGCCTGGAAGTCCGGCAGCGGCGCCGGCGGGAGGCGCGTCGCTCTCCCACCCGCCTCCGAGGTACAATGCCTTGTCGGACATGCGGTTGCGCATTCCATGCGGCAACGACGCCGATCCTGGCGGTCCTCCGGCGGGACGGCTATACTCGCCCTCCCGACCGCCGATCCGGAGGACGCCGTGCCGACCCTCGCCAAGCTCGCCCTGCTCGCGCTTCCCCTGCTGGCCTGCCTGGTCCTTCCCGCCGCCGCCGCGGAGCTGCGCGCCGTTTCGCCCGACGGCCGCCTGGAGCTTCGCTTCACCATCGCGGAGGGCGTGCCGCGCTACGCGCTGGCGCGCGACGGCGCCCCTCTCCTGCTGCCCTCGCGCCTCGGTTTCGTCATGGACGACGGCAGCCGCCTGGACCGCAGCCTGGCCCTCGTCGACAGCGCCCGCGCCGCCGTCGACGAGACCTGGGAGCAGCCCTGGGGGGAGCAGCGCCTGGTGCGCGACCGCTGCCGGGAGCTGCGCGTCACCCTCGCCGAGCGCAGCGGCGCCCGGCGGCGCCTGGTCGTCGTCTTCCGCCTTTTCGACGACGGTCTCGGCCTGCGCTACGAGCTGCCCGCGCAGCCGGGCCTGCGGGACTTCGCCATCCGCGACGAGGTCACCGAGTTCGTCCTCGCCGGCGACCCCTGGGCCTGGTGGATCCCCGCCTACCATCCCGAGCGCTACGAGTACCTCTACCGCCGCACGCGCCTGAGCGGCGCCTTCCGGGGCCGCGTGCGCGCCCTGCACACGCCTCTCACCCTGGAGACCGCGGGCGGGCCCGTCCTCTGCCTCCACGAGGCGGCCCTGACCGACTGGGCCAGCATGACCCTGGCCCCGCGCGCGGGGGGCGGCCTGCGCTGCGACCTGGTGCCCTGGTCCGACGGCATCCGGGTGCGCGGCGAAACGCCCCACCGCTCGCCCTGGCGCGTCCTCATCGTGGCCGACGATCCCGGCGGCCTGGTCACCTCGACCCTGGTGCTGAGCCTCAACGAGCCCTGCCGCCTGGCCGACACGAGCTGGCTCGGCACCGGCAAGTACGTCGGCATCTGGTGGGGGATGCACATCGGCCGCTACACCTGGGGCTCCGGGCCGCGCCACGGCGCCACCACCGAGAACGTCAAGCGCACCATCGATTTCGCGGCGGCGCACGGCCTGGCCGGCGTCCTCGTCGAGGGCTGGAACCGCGGCTGGGACGGCGACTGGGCCGGCGGCCGGGGCGACTTCCGCTTCACCGAGCCCCACCCGGACTTCGACGCGGAGGCTCTGGCCGCCTACGCGGCCGAGCGCGGCGTGGCCCTCGTCGGCCACCACGAGACGGGCGCCGATGTGGCCGGCTACGAGGCCCAGGTCGAGGACGCCTTCGCCTGGTGCCGCCGCCACGGCATCCGCGTGGTCAAGACGGGCTACGTGAGCTGGGGGCGCGGCGTGCCGCGCATCGCCGAGGACGGCAGCATCCACAACGAGTGGCACCACGGCCAGTGGATGGTCCGCCACTACCGGCGCGTGGTGGAGGCGGCGGCCCGCCACGGCATCATGCTGGACGTGCACGAGCCCATCAAGGACACGGGCATCCGCCGCACCTGGCCCAACATGATGACCCGCGAGGGCGCCCGCGGCCAGGAGTGGAACGCCTGGGGGCCCGCCGGGGGCAACCCGCCGGAGCACGAGACCGTCCTGCCCTTCACGCGACTCGTGGCCGGGCCCATGGACTTCACGCCGGGCATCTTCGACCTGCTCTTCGCGGATGCGAAGCCGAGCAACCGCGTCAACACCACCCTGGCCAAGCAGCTCGCCCTCTACGTGGTGATCTACAGCCCCTGGCAGATGGCCGCCGACCTGCCGGAACACTACGCCGACCAGCCGGCCTTCCGCTTCATCGAGGACGTGCCGGCGGACTGGGAGGAGACGCGGGTCCTGCACGGCCTCATCGGCGAGTACGTCACCATCGTCCGGCGGGAGCGGGGCGGCGAGGACTGGTTCCTGGGCAGCGTAACCGACGAGGCGGGCCGCGTGCTCGAGGCCGATCTTGGCTTCCTCGATCCAGGACGCGATTACGTGGCCGAGATCTACGCCGACGCCCCGGATGCCGACTGGCGATCCAATCCCCTCGCCATCGACATCCGAGAGGTTCTGGTGGACAGCGCCACGCGCCTGCGCCTGCGCCTCGCGCCCGGGGGTGGCCAGGCCATCCGCTTCCGTCCCGCCCGGGCCCGGCCGGAGCCCTAGGCCGCGCTCTTCGCCAGGTCCCGTCCCAGCGCCCGGCAGGCCGCCAGGAGCTCCCGGTTGCGCCTGTGGTCCGCCGCCGCCAGGCGCTCGGGGATCTCCAGCATGCCGTAGAGGCGGCGCAGCTGGTCGGCCTCCATCAGCACCTGGCGCGGCACGGCCAGGCGGTTGCCCAGCAGCACGTCCAGCCGGTTGTCCGGCCCCATGAATCCCGCCAGCTCCGCGAACAGGTCCCGCACCGGCCCGGCGTCCGCCTCGTCCGGCGAGCCGTGGCTCTGGATCAGCACCCAGCGCTTGCTCCATTCCCGCCAGGGCGTGTGGATCAGGCCCGTCTCGGTGATCTGCACGTGGAAGAAGCAGCGGAAGCGCTCCAGCAGCATCTTCAGGGGCGCCGTCAGGTGGTGGAAGAAGACGGGCGAGGCGAAGGCCAGCACGTCGGCGGCCTCGATGCGGCCGCTGAGCGCGTCCCAGGCGTCGCCGGTCTGGCTGCAGCGCCGGGCGGAGTTGCAGCGCAGGCAGCCGCGACAGGGCTTGAGGTCCAGCCGGTGGGCGAAGATCTCCTCGACGGCGGCGCCGCCCTCCCGGGCGGCGTCCAGGACTTCCCGCAGGAGCAGGGAGGAGTTGGCGCCGCGCCGGGCGCTGCCGTGGAAGGCCAGGATGCGCGTCATGGCGGAACCTCCGGGGCGGGGAAGCGGGTGCGGTCGCCACTCTAGCGCATCCGCCGGCGGGCGGGAAGCGGCCCGGAGCGCGCCGCCCTCGGCGCCGGGCGCCGCTGCGGCCGCCGGACATTGCGGGCGGCGGGCTGCCACGTTTCCCCGCCCGCCCGTGTCCGTGGGGCAGAGCGGGACCGCGTCCGGGGGATCACCGCCCCGTCGCGCCCGCCGGAGCCGGAGGTCGCCATGAGGAGAAGGATCATCCTGGTCGCGCTGGCGCTGGCCGTGGCCGCCGCCGTCTGGTGGGGGCTGGCGGGTCGCGGCGAGGACGGCGGCAGCGCCTACCGCTTCGTCGCCGTCGACCGGGGGAACGTGGAGCGGATCGTCTCGGCCACGGGATTCCTGAGCGCCATCGGGAGCGTCCAGGTGGGCACGCAGGTGTCCGGCATCATCGCCAGCATCGACGTGGACTACAACGACGAGGTCCAGGCGGGCCAGGTCATCGCCCTCATCGACACCACGCTGCTGGTCAGCGCGGTCCGCGAGGCGGAGGCGGAGGTGATGCGCAGCGGGGCCCAGCTCCGCTACGCCGAGCAGGAATGGGCGCGCGTCAGCCGCCTCTACGAGCAGGCGGTGCTGGCCGAGTCCGAGCTGAACACGTCCCTCTATCAGCGCGACACCGCCCGCGCCGCCGTCGCGGCGGCCGCGATCCGACTCGAGCGCGCGCGCCGGAACCTGGACTATGCCACCATCCGGGCGCCCATGGCCGGCACCATCGTCGAGCGCAATGTCGATGTCGGCCAGACCGTCGCCGCCAGCCTCTCGGCGCCCCAGCTCTTCCTGATCACCGACGACCTGCGCCGCATGGAGATCCTCGCCGCCGTGGACGAGAGCGACATCGGCCTCATCGCGGAGGGCCAGACGGTCCGCTTCACGGTGCAGGCCTATCCGGACGACACGTTCGCGGGCGTCGTGTCCCAGGTCCGGCTGCAGCCGAGCACCCAGGAGAACGTCGTCACCTACACCGTCGTCGTGGAGGTGGACAACGGGAATCGGCGGCTGCTGCCCGGCATGACCGCCACCGTGGACTTCCTCATCGAGGCGGCGAGCGACGTCGCCAGGGTGCCCAACGCGGCCCTGCGCTTCCAGCCCACGGAGGCCATGCTGGCCTCCCTGCGCGAGCGCCGCGCGCTCCAGCGCGGCGCGGCAGGCCAACCGGGCCGGGCGGCCGGCGCCGCGGGATTTCCCGGCGCCCGGGCGGCCGCCGGCGACCGGGCCGTCTTCTGGATCCTGGACGAGTCCGGCGAGCCGGTGCCCCGGCCGGTGCGCGTCGGGATCACCGACGGCCAGTACACGGCGCTGCCGGGCGGGGAACTGGAGCCGGGGACGCCGGTCATCGCAGGCGTCACCACGAACGGCGCCGCCAGCCAGAGCGGCGTCACGAGCCCCTTCCAGAGCAGCCAGCAGCAGCGGCGTCGCGGACCGCCGCCGGGAGGCGGATTCTAGCCGCCGGGGCCGCGATGGGCGAGACACGGGCCAGGAGGAAAGACGCGATGGGCGAGCCGCGGATCATCGAGGCCGAGGGCATCACGAAGGTCTACCGCGCGGGCCGCAACGAGGTGCCGGCCCTGCGCGGCGTGGATCTGATCGTGGCGCCGGGCGAGATGGTCGCCATCATGGGGGCCTCGGGCTCGGGCAAGTCGACGCTGATGAACATCATCGGCGGGCTGGACGCGCCGACGGAGGGCAGCTACCGGCTCAACGGCACCCGCGTGGACGGCCTCGACCGCGCGCGAATGGCCGACATCCGCAACCGGGAGATCGGCTTCGTCTTCCAGGGCTTCAACCTGCTAGCCCGCACCAGCGCCCTGGAGAACGTGGAGCTGCCGCTCCTCTACGATCGCTCGGGGCGGCGCCGGGACACACGCCGCCTGGCCCGGGAAGCCCTGGCGCAGGTGGGGCTGGCGGACCGGGCCGATCACGGACCCAGCGAGCTGTCGGGCGGCCAGCAGCAGCGCGTTGCCATCGCGCGCGCCCTGATCACGGAGCCCGCCCTGATCCTCGCCGACGAGCCCACGGGCAACCTCGACAGCCGCACCTCGGTCGAGGTGCTGGCCCTCTTCCAGGAACTCAACGACCAGGGGATCACGATCCTGCTGGTCACCCACGAGGCGGACCTGGCCCGCTACGCGCGGCGCCTGGTGGCCCTGCGCGACGGGCTCGTAGTGCGCGACGAGGCGGTCCCGGACCGCCGCCGGGCGGCGGCGGACCTGGCCGCTATGCCGGAACTGCAGGAGGCGGGCTGACATGCGCAGCGGTAACCTGCTGAAGATCGCCGCGCGCAGCATCGCGCGCAACAAGATGCGCTCGTTGCTGACGATGCTGGGCATCGTCATCGGCGTCGCGGCCGTCATCGTGATGGTGGCCGTGGGCGACGGCGCCCAGACCCGCATCCGCGAGCAGATCGACAACCTGGGCACCAACATGATCGTCATCACGCCCGGCAGCAGCAGTGCGGGCGGCGTCAACCGGGGCGCGGGCAGCTTCAACCGCCTGACCCTGGACGACGCCGAGGCCCTGGAGCGCGAGAGCCTCCTGCTCACCGCCGTGTCGCCGGTCATCTTCACGCACGGCCAGATCATCGGCGGGCAGGGAAACTGGCGCGCGCCCATCATGGGTGTCGACACCGACTACGCGGTCATCCGCGACTGGCCCGTCAGCGCCGGGCGCTGGTTCGACCAGGAAGACGTCCGCGCCAAGCGCAAGGTCGCCCTGATCGGCGCCACCATCGCCGAGGAGCTCTACGCGGGCACCGATCCCGTCGGCCAGCGGATCCAGCTGCGCAACGTGCCCTTCACCATCGTTGGCGTGCTGGCTGAGAAGGGCCAGACCGCCGAGGGCTCCGACCAGGACGACGTCGTGCTGGCGCCCTACACGACGGTCCAGACGCGCCTGGCGGGCCGCAGCTTCATCGGGCAGATCCTGGCCAGCACTTCCGCGCCGGAGCAGATCGAGGCCGCCCAGGCCGACGTGCGCTTGATCATGCGGGACTCCCACGCGCTGGGCGACTGGGAGGAGGACGACTTCACCGTGCGCAACCAGACCGAGCTGGCCGAGGCGGCCCAGGGGACCACCGAGGTGATGACCCTGCTGCTGGCGGCCATCGCCAGCATCTCGCTGCTGGTCGGCGGCATCGGCATCATGAACATCATGCTGGTCTCGGTGACCGAGCGCACGCGGGAGATCGGCATCCGCATGGCCATCGGCGCCCGCGGCGGCGACATCCTCACCCAGTTCCTCGTGGAGAGCACGGTGATGAGCCTGCTCGGCGGCTTCATCGGCGTGGCCACCGGCTACCTGGGATCGGCCCTGCTGGGCCGCATCACGGGCTGGGACACGGCCATCCTGCCCCACACCGTGGCCGTGGCCCTGCTCTTCTCGGCCGGCGTCGGCATCTTCTTCGGCTTCTATCCGGCCCGCAAGGCGGCCGCCCTCAATCCCATCGAGGCCCTGCGCCACGAGTAGCAGTCGGGCCTGCTCACCAGGCCCGCGCCGCCCGCAGCAGGGCCCAGGCCAGCAGGTAGAGGACCGCGCCCACCAGCAGCGCTGCCGTGAATCCATGGGCGAAGGCGACCAGGAGAATGGCCGTCGCCCCGATCACGGAGGCCACGCCGTTCACCGCGAAACCCCAGTCGATGAGCGCGCCGACGCGTCGCGCACCCTTGGGGAAGGGCATGCCCATGAAAAAGCCCACGGGGGCCACGAGCAGCGCCGTGATGAGGATGCGCGCCGCCAGGCCCGGCTCGGTCAGGCCGCCGACGAGACGGCGGAACAGGGTGACGTCCAGCAGGAGCCAGACCGCGATGGCCGGGAAGGCCACGCCGTCCGGCACCCGTGGCGCGAAACGGCTGCCGATCCCGGAGGTCACCAGCAGGGTCAGCAGGATGATGGCGACGCTGTAGACGGAGGGGCCCACGAAGAAGGTGTACTGCTGGATGAGCACCACCTCGACCACCATGAAGGCGAGGCCGATGGTGAAGAAGTAGAGCCAGGGCACCGCGCGCAGTCTGCCGTCGCGGCGCAGGTAGGGCAGCAGGTTCAGAGGGATCACCAGCACCACCGCCACCAGCAGGATGGTCACGACGATGATCTTGGCGATGGGGAAGCCGAAGACGCCGAGGGGGAAACGCACCGCTCCCTTCAACCGGTCCCAGCGGAAGTAGCGCCAGGTGCCCATCTGGGCGACGAAGGGGCGGTCGTCGCTGCAGGGCGTGACGTCGATGACTGCCGTGTCCGCGACAGCCCGCCAGCCGGCGGTGACGATCTGGTCGATCATGCTACCGGCCGGCGCGGGCGGCGCCGGGTGGAGCAGGTGGATGTCCTCCGGGTCGGCCGCGTCGAGGGGGCCGAAGGCGTTCCGGCGGATCTCGTCGGTGAGGGAGCGCTTGGAGAGCAGGAGCATCTGCCGGCGCATCCGGGGCAGGGCGTAGACGGCGAAATGACGGGCTGGATCCTTCACACCGAGGCCGGCCAGGGCCTCCATCAGCTCGCTCACCAGGCGCGGCATGTAGAACTGGTGCTCCATCATCAGGAAGCCGTCGTCGCTCAGCGCCCGCCAGTAGTCCGCGAAGGCCTCGGTGGTGAAGAGGTAGTTCTCCGCCAGCGCGAAGGATCCCGAGGCCAGGGCGGCGAAGGAGTTGGAGCTGAGGGAATAGATCAGGTCGAAGGCTTCGTCATGGCGGCGCACGTAGGCGCGGGCGTCCTCCGTCGCCACGATGACCCGCGGATCGTTGTAGATGCCGCCGGAGAACTCCGTCAGGTAGCCGTCGACGAGCATCTTGTTCAGGTAGGGCACCACCTCCACGGCGTGGATCTCCGTGGCGCCGGCCTGCAGGGCTTGCAGCACGTCCACGCCGCCGCCGGCGCCCAGGGAGAGGAAGCGGCAGGAGTCGAAGCGGGCGATGAGCCAGCTCACATCGATGCCGAACCGGTAGCGCAGCGAGTCCGGCCGGTCCCAGTTGCCGTCGAAGCGGTAGATGGGCGAGTGGGCGGCGTTGTCGATGTTCAGGCCCCAGACCTCATCGTCGTAGGCGAAGACCTTGATGCGGCCCGTGGCGTCCCAGTGCTCGTGGAGGATGGGGCCGCGCTCCTGGCGCTCGGTGCGCAGCAGGGTGTCGCCGGCCGGCGCCAGGCCAAGTGCCAGGGCGATGAGGACCGCTGGGATCAGCCTTCCCCAGCGTCGGCAGGCCACCAGGGCCGCCACCAGCACGGGCAGGGCGGCCAGGAAGACGGCGGCCGGCGTGCCGAAGACGTTCATGAAGGCGATGGCGAGGACAACGCCCAGGCCGGCGCCCAGCAGGTCGGCCATGTAGAGGCGCGGCATGTCCTGGTGGTTGTTCTTGAAGAGGCCGGCCAGGGCGACGCCGCCGCAGAAAAAGGCGGCGCTGAGGAGGGTCACCGTGAGCTGGAAGATGCCTATCATGGCCAGGCCGCTGAACAGCTCGGCGAAGTTAAGACCGAGGCGGAAGATGATGACGGGACCCGCCAGTGTCAGCAGGCCGGTGGCGGCCAGCATCGCGCCGAAGGCCCGGCGCGTGTTGAGGGCGGGGACCAGGTGCAGGACCAGGGCGCCGAGACCCAGGCCCAGCATGGCCAGCGAGATGGTCAAGAAGGCGAAGGTGTAGAAGAACTCGGCGGAGAAGATCCGGGTCCAGATCAGCTCCAGGGCGATGAGGGTCATCGAGAGAAGCGTCACGTAGACGAAGCGGGCTCGATCCACGGGATCCTCCCTGGCGTGGGGCTTGGTCAGCGGCGCCGCGCAGCGCCGGGCGTGAACCAGGCTAGGATCGAAGGCACGGATCAGGCAAGGGAATACCGCCGGCAGGCCTCCCAGCGGCCGTTGACCCGCACGGCCGGCGGGGCTACGGTGGCGGCGCCGGCGCCGGGAGGCCGCCGCTCCGAGACCGGGCGCGCCCCGGCGGCCGGTGGAAGGGAGGCGCCATGCCAGCAGCCGCAGTCCTGGCAGACCGCTACGTGCGGATCGCCGGCCAGCTCGAGCAACTCTTCGCGAAGACCGCGGATCCCGTGGCCCGCATGGCAACGGCTGCGGCCTTGCTCCATTACAAGATGCCCCACTTCTTCTGGACCGGGTTCTACCGCCTGGCGGCGGATCGCCTGGTCGTGGGGCCCTATCAGGGTCCCGTGGCCTGCGCCGTGCTGCCGGCGCCCGACGGCGTCTGCTGGGAGGCCATCCGCCGCGGCGAGGTGGTCCTGGTGCCCGACGTGGGGGCTTTCCCCGGCCACGTGCCCTGTGACGAGCGCTCCCGCAGCGAGGTGGTCGTACCGCTGCGCGACGGTGGGGGCCGCATCGTCGGGGTCCTCGACGTGGATGCGGACCGGCCGGACGCCTTTGGCGAGGTCGACGCGGCGGGCCTGGTGAGGATCGCTACGCTGATCCACGCCTGAGGGCCCGGCGCGGCCGCTGTCCAGCAGCGCCGGCGCCCCCGGCGATTTGTCATAAATAGGCTCAATTCCTGCCTCCGGGCGGCCGATGCCAAGGAGGACCCCTTGTCGGCCCACGAGAGGAGTATGCGCATGCGCAGTCCCTTCGCCCGCAGGCATCTGGCCTGGCCCATCGTGCTTCTCGTCCTCCTGTCCCTCGGCTGCGGCTACGATCCGGTGGAGCTGCCGCCCAACGAGGCCGCCCAGATCGTCCCGCACGTCACCTTCATCACGGACCTGGCGGTCGACCAGCCCAGCCTCATGGCGGGCGAGGCGGCCGACCTGGCGGCGACGCTCAAGTTCAGCCTGCCCGCCGATCTGGCGCTGCGCGGCGCGCGGCTCTACGCCATCGACGCCAACGGTGACTCGACGGCGGCCCTGGCGGACATGACCGACGACGGCAGCGCCGCGCACGGCGACCTGCTGGCCGGGGACGACGTCTTCTCGGCCGCCATGACGGGTCTGGACTACGCGACACCCCAGACCCTCCGGCTGCGCGTCCTCGTGGAGACCCTCCAGACCGGTCAGGGCATCATCCGCCACGACTGGTCATCGGTGGCCATCCTCGAGGTGCAGCGCGAGGAGATCCGCTTCGTCGAGGAGCTGGAGATCAGCCCCGCGGGCGTCCTGGTCGGGCAGCAGACCGACGTCCGCGCGCTGACCAGCCTGTCCGTGCAGGATTCCCTGACCCTCGAGAGCGTGTCTGTCTACCGCATCGGCGAGATGGGGGACACCCTGCAGCTCAAGGCCCGCCTCTGGGACAACGGCGACCTGGATATCCTCGACGAGATCGAGGGCGACGGCATGTTCACGGGCATCATCCAGAACGTGAGCTTCTTCATGCCCGTGCGCTACCGCCTGCGCGCCATGGCAACGGCCGTCTCGGCGGCCAGCGGCCTGCGCTACCGCGCCTGGTCCACGGTGGCGGACCTGCACATCACCTATCCCACGGGCGAGAACGCCCTGGAGGACATCCTCGCCTACCAGGACTCCGTGGAGGCCCGCTACCATGCCTGCCGCGACGGCGGCCTGGCCGACGGGGCCGCCAAGGCGGCCTGCGTGGAGTGGCTGGAGGCCCAGCCGCGCGTGTCCCAGGCCTACGTCTCGCCCGACAGCGCCACCGTGTGGGCCGTCTTCATCGATGAGATCGAGGCCGGTGTCCTCCTGCCCGACGACCGCGGCGAGGGCCCGGTCTTCGGCGCGGCGGCGCGCGTCGACCACGGCCGGTCGCCGGTGCCGCACGAGCGGGGCGTCTTCCACGAAAACTGGCGGGACGCCGGCGAGCGCGGCATGGACGATCCCGACGAGGCCCACTCCAACCAGGCCGTCGTCATGAGCCCCTTCCATACCTGGCTGGCGGACCTGCCCGGCGGCGATCCCTGCGACGAGCTGGCGGCCGACTTCGAGGCGGCCCACTGCCCCAGCTTCGGCGTCGACTACCTGACCGACGCGGACGTCACGGTCGCGGCCTTCACCGAGCTGTACCGCTACGGGGCCATCGTCGTGGTCACCCACGGGACCATGATGGCCGGCGGCGAGATCTGCCTGCTGACCGGCGAGCCGGCCAACTTGGCTACCGTCCACGACTTCAACTGGGACTTCAAGTCGGGCCAGCCCATGCTGACCCTCGTGCGGGTGGACGGGGTGAGCTACTTCGCCGTCAAGGCGGGCTTCATCTCCCGCTACAACCACTGCTTCGCCAACAGCGTCGTCTACCTCTGCGCCTGCTCCAGCCTGGCCAACAACAGCCTGCCCTACGCCTTCCTGGACCGCGGCGCCGGCTACGTGGCCGGCTTCGACGACGCCGTCGGCGTCGAGTGGGCCAACGGCGTCACCCTGAGCTTCTGGGAGGAGGTGCTCGCGCCTTCCTCGGCGGGCGGCGCCTTCGACGCCGTTTCGCCGCGCACGGAGCCGGGCCACGCGGGCGCCAGCCTCGTGGAGCTGGGCAACCGGGCCGTGGCCTTCGGGGTCGGTCTCCAGAACGGGACCTTCGAGCTGGGCTCCCTGGCCGCCTGGATCACCGAGGGCGACGGGCGCGTCATCCATCAGCTGGACGACCAGACGCCCTACGAGGGCATCACCATGGGGATCGTCTCCACGGGCCTGGGCTTCACCACGAGCACGGGGGAGATCCGCCAGACCGTCTGCGTGCCGGCCGGCGTCACCACGCTGCGCTTCGCCTATAACTACTTCTCCGAGGAGTTCCTCGAGTGGTGCGGCTCCCAGTTCCAGGACTACTTCCAGGTGTCGCTGACGCCGCGGGGCGGCGTCGAGATCGTCCTGTTCGAGGTGCAGATCGACGACCTCTGCGACAGCGTGGAGCCGGCCAGCATCAAGTTCGACCAGGGTCCCCACGGCAGCGACCCGGTGGGGGTCTACCGGACGGGCTGGATCGAGGTGGAGATCGACGTGACGGCCTACGCCGGCCAGACCGTGGAGCTTCGCTTCGCCGCCGGCGACATCGGCGACAGCATCTACGACTCGGCGATCCTCATCGACGCCATCCGCGTCGAATAGTCACCCGCCGCCGAGCGCTGCATCAACACGGGGCCCCGGGCGTTCGCCCGGGGCCTCCGTCTTTCCACCCAGCGCGCCGGCCGCCGGAGGCGCGGCGCCGGTCCGCCCGCTGGTGACTGAGCGCTGGCGCAGCGACGCCGCCGGCGCTAGGATGACGTCATGTGGCAGAGCGTTCTCAAGGCGCTGGGCCTGATCCTGCTGGACCTGGGCATGCTGGCCTGCCTGCTGGCCGTCCCCATCGGCCTGCCGGGCAACTGGGTCCTGCTGGGCCTGGCCCTGCTGGCCGCCTGGGCGGGGCACTTCCAGGCCATCGGCTGGCTGACCCTGGCCGTCATGGCCGGCCTGGTCGTCCTGGCCGAGGTGGTGGAGGCCTTTCTGGGCGCGGCCATGACGCGCCGCTACGGCGCCTCCTGGTGGGGCGCCCTGGGCGCCTTCGCCGGGGGCATTCTCGGCGTGATCCTGGGCACGCTGGCCCTGCCCGTGCTGGGTTCCGTGGCGGGAGCCTTCCTGGGCGCGGCGGCGGGCGCGGCGGCGCTGGAGGCCTGGCGCCTGCGCCGCATGGACGGCGAGGCCATGCGCGCTGGCTGGGGAGCCTTCGTCGGCAAGGTGCTGGCGGCCCTGTTCAAGTCGGCCGTGGGGGTGGGGATCGCCATCGTGGTGGTGATGCGCACGCACTGAGGCGCCGGCCGCGCGCGGCCGGGTGACGCGGCGCGCTCGCCGCGGCCGGCCGGTCAGGTGGGCGCGAAGCGCGTCTCAGCCGATGCCGCGGTTGTCGGCCTCGTCCTTGACCAGGTAGCCCTCGTCCTGGCGCTTGCGGTTGACGGCGTTCTTCTGCGTGTACATGCGGTGGACATCCGCGGCCGAGAGGCCCATGACCTGGCAGGCGCTGACCCAGAAGTGGAGGATGTCCACCAGCTCCACCTGCAGGTTCTGGGCGTCGAAGAGGTCCACCTTGCGGCGCCACCACTTCCAGTTCGTGGAATCCACCAGCTCGGCGATCTCCTGGCTCATCGCCAGGGCGTAGTTGCGGATCCAGGCGTTCTGCAGCGCGTGGCTGCCCGGGATCTCGTCATAGTCGATGCCCAGCTCGTTCTGCTCGAAGGTGTAGCGGTTCAGCTCCCGCTGCATGGCGAAGATCTCGGCGAGCATGTCCATCGCGCTGCATCTCCTCGGTCTGCCGGCCGGTGCGGCCGCTGGGGCGGTGGCGGGACGGAGCCGAGACTAGCAGGCCGGGCGGGCCGCGGCAACCATCGCCGGCGCGATGCCCGGCCGCGAGCGCCGCGGCATCCGCCCTCGCGACGGCACCGCCGCGCCACGGGAAAGGGCCCGGCGGCATGGCCGCCGGGCCCCGGGGGAACAAGGATCGCGCATGGCCTACTTGAGCATGACGACGCGCCGCAGCTGGCTGTCGCCGCCCATGCGCAGACGCACCAGGTAGACCCCGCTGGGCAGCGTGGCGCCGTCCGCGCCGCGGCCGTCCCAGTGGAAGTCGTGGGCGCCGGCGCCCAGCTCGCCCTCGTGGAGGACGCGCAGCAGGCGCCCGCTCACCGACAGTACCTCCAGGCGCGCCGGGCCGGCCTCGCGCATGGCGACGGGGATGGTCGTCGTCGGGTTGAATGGGTTGGGGTAGGCGGCCCCGAGCCGGCAGGGCGCCTCGGCCACGGGAACGCCCGTGCCTTCGGTGATCTCGGTCAGCACCACGCCGGCCGCCTGGTAGACCTCGCCCCAGTAGGGCGTGCCCCACTGGCCGATCTGCAGGAAGGCGACCAGGCGCAGGTGCTCCAGCTGGTACGAGGGATCCACGTCGTACTCGTAGGACGCCGCGGCCGTCTGCGGGAACGGGCCCGAGAAGGTCACCGCCGTGCCCGCGTAGGTGGGCAGCATCTTGCGCATGACGTGCTGGTAGGCGCCCAGGTTGCCCTCCACCACCGCGAGGTGGATCCGCCATGGCACGGCGGGCAGCTCGGAGGTGGTCGAGGCCGTCACCGTGGCACTCAGGTGCCCCGTGTGATCGTCGAAGGTGCCGTGGATGGACAGGCTCACGTCCGTGGGCGTGCCCTTGCGCACGTTGTAGATGGTCTCGAGGGAGCTGACGGGCGGGCCGAACTTGCCGTCCATCTTGCAGGCCGGAACGGAGTTGATGCCGTAGAAGTTCTTGCGCCCGTTGTTGTCGATGATGTTGTGCTGGTAGTAGGGGTCGGCAGCCGACGGCCAGCTCATGTGGTATTCGACCACGACAACGTCATCGTGACTGGCTGCGAACGAGTTGACCACGGGACCCGCGGCCGCGCAGCCACTTCAACCGGAGTTCGTGAAGTACTCGAGCAGGACGATTCTCTCGACGGCCCCGGCGCTCCCGGCCAGAAGCAGCAGACCGGCAATCAGGCCGAGGATTGCATTCTTGTTACGCATCGATGCCCCCTTGGCGGTTAATGATGAGCCTATTTTAACAGCAACCGGCGCAGTTAGCCAGTTCCGGCATAATCCGGTCCGGAATAGAGCTGGACACGCAACCCCTGGCGCGCCCGTCCCGGTCCTCATTATCTTGCCGCGCATGCCGCCCGGCCCGGCGTCCGCCCGGCCGGGCGCGTCCCGTCCCGCCCCGCGCACAGCCGGAGACGCCATGACGCCCTTGCCCGCCTTCGGGAGCCTGGCCGCCTGCGAGTATGCCGACCTCGGCCTCAGGATCGGCTTGGAGGTTCACCAGCAGCTCCTGACGGAGAAGAAGCTGTTCTGCCGGTGCCCCGCCGGCCGCCGCTCGCGGCGCTGGGACGCGCGCATCCTGCGCCACATGCGGCCCACCCTGTCCGAGCTGGGCGAGGTGGACGCCACGGCCCTCATGGAGTTCAAGACGCGCAAGCAGATCCTCTACCATCTCGACAAGGAGAGCGTCTGCACCTACGAGATGGACGACGCGCCGCCCTTCCCCCTGAACGAGCAGGCGCTGGACATCGCCATGGAGATCGCGCTGCTGCTGGACGTGCAGCCGGTGGGGGAGCTGCACGTGATCCGCAAGCAGTTCCTGGACGGCTCCATCCCCGCCGGCTTCCAGCGCACGGCGCTGCTCGGCGTGGACGGCGCCGTGCCCGTGGGCGACCGGCGCGTGCGCATCCAGCAGCTTGGCCTGGAGGAGGACTCCTGCCGCGAGCTTTCGGACGAGGGGCACTGGCGCACCTTCGCCACGGACCGCCTGGGCACGCCCCTGGTGGAGATCGTCACCGCCCCCGACATGCGCACGCCTGGCGAGGCCATGCGCACGGCTCAGGCGATCCGCGCCCTGACGCGGGCCACGGGCCGCGTGCGCCGCGGCATCGGCGCCGCGCGCCAGGACGTCAACGTCAGCATCACCGGCGGCACGCGGGTGGAGATCGCCGGTGTGCCGCGCATTCCCGCCATCGGGCGCCTCGCGCACAACGAGGCCTTCCGCCAGAAGGGGCTCCTGGCGATCCGCGACGCCCTCCGGTCGCGGCGGATCAGCGGCGCGGGCTACGCCGCGCCGCGGGCCGAGGTCACCGGGCTGCTCGGCAACTGCGAGTACGCTCCCGTGCGCCGCGCCCGGGAGCGCGGCGAGACGGTGGGCGCGGTGCTGCTGCCCGGATTCGAGGCCCTCCTCACGCGCGAGCTGCAGCCGGGCGCCTGGTTCCTGCAGGAGTTCATCGATCGCGTGCGCGTCGTGGCCTGCCTGGACCGGCGGCCCAACCTCGTCTGCAGCGAGCAGCTCGGCGACGGCCCCGGCCTCATGGAGTGGAACCGCGTCCGCCAGGTCCTGGGCGGCCCGCCCGAGGCGCCGGTCCTCCTGGTCTGGGGCCATCCGCGCGACGTGGACACGGCCCTGGTGGAGATCACGCTGCGCGCCCAGGAGGCCCTGGCCGGCGTGCCGGCCGAGACGCGCCAGGCCCTGCTCGACGGCACCACGGGTTTCGAGCGCGTCCTGCCCGGCCCCGAGCGCATGTACCCGGACACGGATCTGCCGCCCCTGGTCATGGATACGGGGCGCTGGGAGCGCGCCCGGGAGCGGATGGCCGCGCCGCCCTGGGCGCTGGACGCGCGCCTGGCTGAACGCGGCCTGGGGCCCGAGCTGCGCCGCCAGCTCATCGCGCAGGGGCGGGCCGGGGCCTATCTGGATCTGGCCGCGGACGCGCCCGATCCCGTGCGCCTGGCCGTCCTGTTCACCGCCCACTGGCGGCGTCTGGAGCGGGAGGGTCTGGCCATGCCGGACCCCGCCGACCTGGCCGGCGTCGGCGCCTTCCAGGCCGCGGCGCCTCGCCAGGCCGACCTCGCGGCCCTGCGCGACTGGGCGCGGGGCGGCGGCGCGCGTGCGTACGGTGCGGGCGCGGCGCTCGCCGCCCACCGGGAGGTGACGCCGTGAGCGAGGATTGTTGCCAGGGCTACCGCGGACCGGGCCGCGAACTGCTCGAGCGCTGGCGGGTGGGCGTCTGGAGCGAGGTCCGCGTCGAGACGGAGCACGGCGCGTTCACGGGAATCGTCCTGCCGCGCAGCGAGACCGCCGACGACTGGCACCTGGTACTCAAGCTGGCCAGCGGCTACAACATCGGCCTCGACGTCCACGCGGTCCGCGCCATCCGGGAGCTGGGCCGGCGCGAGGCCCATTACCACATCGACGAGCGGAGCTTCCCGCGCGATCCGCAGAAGCCCTTCGTCAAGCTATTCGGCACGGGCGGCACCATCGCCAGCCGCCTGGACTACCGCACGGGCGCCGTCATCCCGGCCTTCAGCCCCGGCGAGCTCTACGGCTCCGTGCCCGAGCTGGCCGAGCTGTGCAACCTGGAGACGGAGCAGCTCTACAGCGTCTTCAGCGAGAACATGGGGCCCGCCCAGTGGATCGGTACGGCCGAGGCCGTGGCGGCACAGATCCGCGCCGGCGCCGACGGCATCGTCATCGGCCACGGCACGGACACCATGCACCACACGGCGGCGGTGCTCAGCTTCATGCTGCAGAAGCCGCCCGTGCCCGTCGTCATGGTGGGCAGCCAGCGCTCCAGCGACCGGCCCAGCTCGGACGCGCCCCTCAACCTCTTCCACGCGACCAAGGCGGCGGCCGAGAGCGATCTGGCCGAGGTCATGGTCTGCATGTTCGGCCCCACCAGCGACGAGTACGGCCTGCTGCACCGCGGCACGCGTGTTCGCAAGATGCACGCGAGCTACCGCAGCACCTTCCGCACCCTAGGCGACACGCCGCTGGCCATGGTGGGCCGCGAGGGCGTGACGCCCCTCCGGACGACCTACCACCACCGGCGCTTCTCCACCCGCGGCCCCGAGAACGCCACGGAGTCCGCCCGCGTCGAGGCCCTGGCCGAGTTCCACTGCGTGCCCTGCTTCGACGACCGCGCGTCGCTGGTCTACTACTATCCCGGCATGAAGGCCGACGTCATCGACGCCCTCGTGGACAGCGGCTACCGCGGCATCATCCTGGCCGGGACGGGCCTGGGCCACGTCAACCGGCCCGTCTACCCGGCCCTGAAGCGGGCCCGCGACGCCGGCGTGGCCGTCTTCATGACCGTGCAGACCCTGTGGGGATTCACCCAGATGTACGTCTACGAGACGGGGCGGGCGATCATGGGCATGGGGGTGCTGCCCCTGGCCAACATGCTGCCCGAGGTGGCCTACATGAAGCTGGGCTGGGCCCTGGGCCAGACGGAGGACCCCGAGGTCGTGCGTCGCATCATGCTGGAGCCCGTGGCCGGCGAAATCACCGAGCGGGAGCCCCACGACGGCTACCTGCTCTACCAGGGCGGCCTGCCGGAGATGGACCAGTTCGCCATGCAGCATCGCAAGTAGGCGCCGCGGCGCCGCGAAGCGGCGTGCGGCCGCCGCGCTCCGCGCGGCCGGATCACCGGCCTGTCGCTGGAGTCACTTGATCAGCACCGCCCGGCGCGTGACGCAGCCGGCCGGCGTCTCCAGGCGCAGCAGGTAGACGCCCGCCGGCAGGTCGCGGCCGCTCCCGTCCCGGGCCCGCCAGGCGAGTGCGCGCTCCCCGTCGAGCTGGCCTTCCCAGACCACCGCCAGGCGGCGGCCCGCCACGTCGTGGGCCGTCAGGCGCGCGGGGCCCTCGCCCGCCAGGCGCAGCCGCGTCGCCGGGTTGAAGGGATTGGGATGCAGCGCCAGGCGCGGTAAGTCCGTGGGCGGCGCCGGCGCGTCCGTGGCGCCGACGAGTACGTGCGTGGGGGGCAGCGACACGTCCGCGATGAGCTCGGCGCCGGGATCGAAGAGGCGCACGTAGGTGCAGACCACGCAGGCGACGCCCTCGCCGACGGCCGCGAAGTCCCAGCGGAACAGCTCGCCGGGGCCCGTCACCCAGCAGTCGTAGCCGATGGTGACGGCGCTGCCGAACCACTCGCCTGGCGTGGCGTCGTCAAATTCGGGCCAGACATAGCAGGGCGCGCCGTCGTAGAGGAAGCCGGGCACGCCGTCCACGCTCTGCAGGCGTGTCGCGTCGTAGTCCACCCAGACCTCGATGGTGCGCACGTCCAGCGTGTCGTCCAGGAGGATGGACAGGCTGCCCTGGCCGCTCAGGGGCAGCGCCTGATCGGCCGGGTCGAAGCGGAGGACGACCCCGCCGGCGGCCGGCGCGACGGATGCCAGGACGAGGAGCAGGACGGCGAGGATCCGTCGCATGGGGGTCTCCATGAAAGGAACGGCGGGAGCCGGCGATCGCCGGCCCCCGCCCGGTTCGGGTTCGCTACTTGAGCAGCAGCATCCGCCGCGTCTCGCGCAGCGGGCCGGCCTCGAGGCGGTAGAAGTACACGCCCGAGGCCAGCGAGCGGCC
>JAFGBK010000083.1 GCA_016933175.1 Candidatus Krumholzibacteriota bacterium
CGCCACCTGGACCGCCGTCAAGGCGCTGTACTAGTCGATTTCCAGGAATAGTGAGGACGGGCGCGCCGCGCATCGTCGCGCGTTTACCGCATCAACAAACGGGTCCCGCTCCAGCGCGCGCCCCGCGCGTCAGCTCGCGGACAGCGCGCGGTGCTCCTTGAGCATGCAGCGGTTCTGGATGACCGTCAGGCCGGCCTCCTTGGCAAGCCGGGCGGCCTCGTTGTTGATGATTCCCTCCTGAAACCAGACCACCTTGGCGCCGATGGCGATGGCCTCCTCCACGTGGGGCAGCACCTGGTCGGGACGGCGGAAGATGTCCACGATCTCGATGGCGTGCTCCGCGGCCGCGGCGCGCAGGTCGGGGTAGGCCTTCTCGCCCAGGATCTCGCCGGCCTTGGGGTGGATGGGCACGATGCGGTAGCCCTGCCCCTGCAGGTAGGCGGCGACCTCGTGGCTGTCCTTCTCCGGCGACGGCGACAGGCCCACCACGGCCACCACGCGGTAGCGCGCGAGGGTCTCGCGCACCTCCTCGGGCGGGTTGTGGAAGGCGGGCAGCTCGCACTGGAACTTCTCGTCCATCAGTCCATCCCTTTCGCCAGGAGCGCCGTCACCTCGGCCGGCAGGCGCGTGATCTTCCAGTCGCGGTTCACCACGCCGTGGACGCTGTAGCCCGTGGCCAGCCGCCTGCCGTCCAGGTAGCCCTCGTACTCGAAGCGCACCTTGACGCGGCCGATCTCGCCCACGCGCGTGCGGATCTCCACCTCGTCGTCGTAGGCGGCCGAGCCGGTCATGCGGGCGCCGAAGTCCACCACGGGCAGCATGAGGCCGAGCTCGTCCTCGAGCTTGCGGTAGGACAGGCCGCGCGCGCGCATGAGGTCCGTGCGGCCGATCTCCCAGTAGACGACCCAGCCCGCGTGGTGGAGGACGCCCATCTGGTCGGTTTCGGCGTAGCGGACGCGGACGCGGCTGACGTGGACGTCGGACATGGGGCACCTCCGGGGGACCCTCCCATGATGCACCGCCGCGCCCCGCCTGGCAAGGCCGCGGGCGATGCGATGCCCCGCGCCGCGGCCGGACGCCGCTCGCGGCGCGGCCGCGCCCCTTGACCTCGGCCGGCCCCTGGGGGAGACTGCGCCGGACCGGCGAGGTGGCCATGCGGCGCGCGACACCCTTCATCCTCATCCTGTTCACGCTCTCGGGCGTCAGCGGTCTCGTCTACGAGATCGTCTGGATCCGCCTGTTCACCCACCTGCTGGGCGGCACCACCTACGCCATCAGCATCGTGCTGGCCGCCTTCATGGGCGGCCTCGCCCTGGGCAGCCGCCACTTCGGCCGCCGCGCCGACGCCAGCGCGCGCCCCCTGCGACTCTACGCCGGTCTGGAGCTGGGCATCGCCGTTCTCGGCGCGCTGGTGCCGTGGCTGCTGCACCTGGCGCGGCCCCTCTACGTGGGACTGGCCCACGCGCTGCCGGCGCCGACGCTGCCCGCGGTGCGCATCCTCATCGCCGCCGTCCTGCTGCTGCCGCCCACCTTTCTCATGGGCGGCACCCTGCCCGTCCTGAGCCGCTTCGTCGTGCGCGAGCGCGAGCGCCTGGGCCGCGGCCTGGGCCTGCTCTACGCCGTCAACACCATGGGCGCCGTGGCGGGCAGCTTCCTGGCGGGCTTCGTCCTGGTGGCGGCCATGGGCGTGTACGGCACCATCGCCCTGGCCGTGTGGATCAACGCCGTCATCGCCCTGGCCGTCTGGCTCGTGGACCGCGGCCTGCCCGCCGCGCCCCTGCCCGGCCTGGCGGACGCCGCCGGCCCGGAAGCCGCCGCTGACGCGGCGACCGCCGCCGAGGCCGCGAAGGCGCCGCGCCGGGGCGCCGCGCAGGAGGCGCCGGCCGCCGCGCGGGGCGCGGCAGTCGCCGCCGCCGAGTCGCCCGACATGGACGGCCGCCTGCTGGCCTGGATCTTCGCCCTGAGCGGCTTCGCCGCCATGGGCTACGAGCTCTACTGGACGCGCGCCCTGCAGCACTTCCTGGGCAACTCCACCTACGCCTTCAGCGCCATGCTGACCACCTTCCTCCTGGGCCTGGCCGTGGGCGGTTGGGTGGGCGGCCGCCTGGCCGACCGCCTGGCGCGCCCGGCGCGCCTGCTGGGCTGGGCCCAGCTCGCCGCCGGCGCCGCGGCCCTGGCCACCGTCCCCCTGATCTGGGACCTGCTGCCGCGCCTGGAGGCGGGCGCCTTCCTCGGCGAGCGCATGAGCTGGGCCTCCTACCTGGGGCGCCGCTTCCTGGTGAGCCTGGCCATCATGGCGCCGGCCACCTTCCTGACCGGCATGACCTTCCCCCTGGTCAACCGCATCGGCATCGCCAGCCTCGCGCGGCTGGGCCGCGGCGTGGGCCACCTCTACTTCGCCAACACCCTCGGCGCCATCGCCGGCTCCCTGGCCGCGGGCTACCTGCTGCTGCCCCTGCTGGGCGTGCGCCTGGCCCTGCTGGCGACGGCCTGCCTGAGCGGGCTGCTCGGCGTGGCCGTCCACCTGGGATCGCGCGGCCGCGGCGCCCGCGAGCCCTGGCTGGCCGCGGTCGGCCTGGTGGCCCTGCTGCTGCTGGCACCCGCGGCGCGGCGGGCGGGGGGCGGCCTGATGGCCGACACGCAGGGGCGCGCCGACCGCGTGCTCTTCCAGCGCGAGGACCGCGCCGCCGAGACCCGCGTCTACCGCAAGCCGACGGGCGAGCTGCACATGAGCGTGGACGGCCACCACATCGGCGGCACCGACCCGAGCATCCTGCGCAAGGAGAAGATCCTCGCCCACCTGCCCCTGGCCCTCGCTCCCGACGCCAGGCGCACGCTGTCCGTCGGCCTGGGCAGCGGCATCACGCTGGGCACGCTGGCCCTCTACGACGGCATCGAGGAGCTGGCCTGCGTGGAGATCGTGCCGGGCGTCGTCGCGGGGGCGCGGCGCTTCCACGAGCACCACGGCGCCGTGCTCGTCGACCCGCGGGCGAAGATCACCATCGGCGACGGCGTGCAGTACCTGCTGACCACGGACCGTCGCTTCGACATCATCAGCAGCGACAGCAAGCTCAACCCCGAGTACGCGGGCAACGCGCCGCTGCTCTCGCGGGACTACTACGAGCTGTGCCGGAGCCGCCTCGCGGAGGGCGGCGTGATGGTCCAGTGGCTGAGCATACACCTGCCCGCCAGCGAGCTGCGCGTGGTGGCGCGCAGCTTCGCCGCCGCCTTTCCCCACGTCGCCGTCTTCTGGTACGACCCCAACAACGTCATCCTGGCGGGGAGCGACGCGCCGCTGGCGGTGGACATCGACCGCCTGCGCGAGCACGCCGCCGACCCCGAGCTGCGCGCCGACCTCGAGGCCCTGCAGCTCGCCGACCCCTACGCCCTGGCCGGCCTCTACCTGGCCGACCGCGCGCGCCTGCTGGCCGAGCTGGGGGACGGCCCGCTGAACACCTGGGCGCGCCCGCGCCTGGAGTTCACCCTGTCGCGGGAGTTCCGCCGCAAGGCGCGGGCCTACCACGAGGCCGACAACCTGACCTGGCTCGCGCGGCTTCAGGATTTCTCGTCGCTCGCGCTGAAGGGCGACGTGGACCCGGACGCCTGGCAGCGCTACGCCGAGTCCAGCCGCGCCATGCTGGCCGGCTACGCGGCGGGCGGCGGCGCCGACGAGCTCGAGCCGGGCCGCGCCGAGTTCGAGAAGGGCCTCGACGCCAATCCCGACGACGCGCGCATCGCCCGCGTGCTGGACGTCATGAGCGCCGTCGAGGAGCGCCTCTCCCGCGCCGAGGAGACCGGCCGCCTGGACACGCCCGAGGCCATGGTGCGCCTGGGCATCCAGCGCCACGAGGCCGGGCGCAACGAGGAGGCCCTGCGCCTGTTCGAGCGGGCCCTGGCCGAGCGGCCTGGCGACGCCGACATCCAGTACAACCGCCTCCTGGTACTGCGCGCGTTGAACCGGGCGGCGGACCTGGACGCGGGCGTGCGCGCCTTCGTGGCCGACTTTCCCCGCGACGCGCGGGGGCATTCGCTGGAGGGCCGGCAGTGGGTGGAGCGCAGCCAGCAGGCCCGGGACGACGCAACGCGCGACGAGATGCTGCGGCGCGGCCTGGCGGCCTTCGAGCGGTCCGTCGAGCAGGATCCCACGAGTGCCGTCTTCCGCAACAACGTGGCCTCGGCCCTGGCCAGCCTGCGCCGCTTCGCCGAGGCCGGCGACGCCTTCGCGGCGGTCTGCGCCATGGATCCGGATTTCCCGCACGCCGCCTTCTCGGCGGCGGCGAGCTACAGCATGGCGGGGCGGACGGAGGAGTCCGCGCACTGGGTGCGCGTCTGCGTGGAGCGGCGCCTGGCCGAGCCGCAGGCCTTTCGCACGCACCCGTTCTTCGCGAACCTGCGCGCCTCGGAGCGCTGGACGCCGGCGCTGCTCCAGGCGCCGCGCTAGATAGGGACGGGGGAGGCATGGAGAAGCGCACGCTGGGCAAGAGCGGGCTCAAGGTGACGGCCATCGGGCTGGGCTGCTGGGCCATCGGCGGGCTGAACTGGCGGCAGGGCGTGTCCGTCGGCTGGGACGGCGCCGACGACGAGGAGAGCCTGCGCGCCCTGCGCGAG
The DNA here is from genome assembly GCA_016933175.1 of Candidatus Krumholzibacteriota bacterium. Lineage (GTDB taxonomy): Bacteria > Krumholzibacteriota > Krumholzibacteriia > JACNKJ01 > JACNKJ01 > JAFGBK01. Next base: position 4,609 of record JAFGBK010000083.1, read on the forward strand.
GCCCACGCGCTGGGCATCGACCACCTGGACACGGCCGACGTCTACGGCGACGGGCACAGCGAGCGCCTCATCGGGCGGCTGCTCAAGGAGGTGCCGCGCGATACGGTGGTCGTCGCCAGCAAGGTGGGCTGGCTCGCGGGCAGCGCGGGCTGCGCCTACGAGCCCGTGCACATGTGCCACCAGCTCGAGCAGACCCTGGCCAACCTCGGCACGGACCACCTGGACCTCTACTACTTCCACAACCCCTACTTCGGCGACGGCAACGCCTGGATCCACGAGGCGGCCGAGCAGATGCACCGCTTCAAGCAGGAGGGGAAGATCCGCGCCATCGGCCAGAGCGCCTACAGCTTCGACGAGTTCGCCAAGGTCTGCCCCGTCACCGACCCCGACGTCCTGCAGCTGCGCTACTGCTACCTGGACACGCAGTACGACGACCCGGAGAAGGACCTGTTCGCCTGGGCCGAGGCGCGGAAGTACGGCCTGGTGCTCTTCAGCCCGCTGGGGCAGGGCCTGCTGCTGGACAAGTACGATCCCAAGGACCCGCCCGCCTTCCGCGAGGGCGACACCCGGCGCAACCGCCGCCTCTTCTCGGCCGAGGGCCTGGCGGACCTGAAGCCGCGGCTGGCGAGGATCAAGGAGCGCTTCGGCCACTCGCCGGACAGCCTGGCGCGCGTGGCCATCCAGTACGGCCTGGCGCGCAGCCGGCTGGCCGTCAGCATCCCCGGCTTCAAGAACGCGGAGCAGGTGCGGATGAACGCGGCCACCGACGGCCGGCCGCTGCCGGCCGACGACGTCGCCTTCATCCGCGAGACCATGAAGGGGCTGGGCGCGTAGGCGCGCTCGCTCGCGTCCGGGAAGCGCGGCGCCCGGCCCGCATCCGAGAGGCCGGGCGGAACCAGGCGCGGCGCGGCGCCCGGCCCTACTTCATCTTCTCCCGCCGCTTCGCCAGCTCCTGGCGGACGCCCTCGGCGTAGGCCGGGTCGGCCTTGGCGAAGTGCCCGAGCTGGCGCTCGATGATCTCCTTCGGTATGCCGCACATCGCCTTGGCCAGCGCCGCGTGCAGACGCCGCCGCTCGGCGGCGGGCATCAGGCGGTAGAGGTTGCCCGCCTGGGTGTAGTCGTCGTTGCCCTTGCGATGGTCGTAGCGGTCGGCGTCGCCGTCGATGCGCAGGGGCGGTTCCTTGAAGCGCCGGTTCTCCACGGGCCCGCCGAAGCTGTTGGGCTCGTAGTTGACGTCGCCGCCGCCGTTGCCGTCGTAGCGCATGGCGCCGTCGCGGTGATAGGTGTTGACCGGGACGCGCGGACGGTTCACCGGCAGGCTGTCGTAGTTGACGCCCAGCCGGTAGCGGTGCGCGTCGGCGTAGGAGACGATGCGGAACTGGAGCATCTTGTCCGGGCTGTGGCCGATGCCGGGAACCATGTTCCCCGGCGAGAAGGCGGCCTGCTCGATGTCGGCGAAGTAGTTCGCGGGATTCCGGTTCAGCTCCATCACCCCGACCTCCATGACTGGATAGTCCCCGTGGGGCCAGACCTTGGTGAGGTCGAAGGGGTTGTAGGGCGTCGTTTCCGCCTCCGCCTCGGGCATCACCTGGATCATCAGGCGCCAGCGGGGGAAGCGGCCCTTCTCGATGGACTCGAACAGGTCGCGCTGGTGGCTCTCGCGGTCCGTGCCGACGATGCGCTCGGCCTCGGCGTCGGTCAGGCACTCGATCCCCTGCATCGTCTTGAAGTGGAACTTGACCCAGAAGCGCTCGCCCTTGGCGTTTATGAAGCTGTAGGTGTGGCTGCCGTAGCCGTTCATGTTCCGGTAGCTGCGCGGCAGGCCGCGGTCCGAGAAGAGGATCGTCACCTGGTGCAGGCTCTCGGGCGACAGGGACCAGAAGTCCCACATGGCCGTGGCGCTGCGCAGGTTGGTCCGGGGATCGCGCTTCTGCGTGCGGATGAAGTCGGGGAACTTGTAGGGATCGCGCACGAAGAAGACCGGCGTGTTGTTGCCCACCAGGTCCCAGTTGCCCTCGTCGGTGTAGAACTTCATGGCGAAGCCGCGCACGTCGCGCTCGGCGTCCGCGGCGCCCCGCTCGCCGGCCACGGTGGAGAAGCGCACGAGGCAGTCGGTCTTCTTGCCGACCTTGGCGAAGATCTTCGCCTTCGTGTAGCGGGAGATGTCCTTGGTCACCGTGAAGGTGCCGAAGGCCCCCGACCCCTTGGCGTGCACCACCCGCTCGGGGATCCGCTCGCGGTTGAAGTGGGCGTGCTTCTCGAAGAGCTGCCAGTCCTGGACCAGCAGCGGCCCGCGCGGGCCGGCGGTGAGCGAGTTCTGGTTGTCGCCCACGGGGATGCCCGCGCTCGTCGTCAGTCGCTTCCTTCTCGCCTTCTTCTTCATGGCCTCCTCCTTGACCGGACATGTTCCGGGACTTTCTGTCTGTTAAAACAGGACACAGTCTAATTCTGGTGGCAAAAAAATAACGCGCAGCGCGTCAGTGTTTCCTCTTTCGGCCCCGCATCACGACCTGGTAATCGCGCACCTCGAAGTCGTCCAGAGCCGCCGTGCCGCCCACCGTCACGGCGTGCCAGGGGACGTCGTGGATGGCGCCTGTCCGCTCGTCGATGAAGTGGTGATGCCGTTCCGTGTTGGCGTCGTAGACCGCCCGGCCGCCCCGCAGCACCTGGACCCGCAGCAGGCCCCGGTCGACCAGCAGGTTGAGCGTGTTGTAGACGGTCGCGCGGGAGGCCGTCGGGCAGGTCCGGCGCACGTGGGCCAGCACCTCGTCGGCGGTGGGGTGCCGGCCGGTGCGCAGGACGAAGCGCGCCACGGCGATGCGCTGGGGCGTGGGCTGGACGCCGAGGTCGCGCAGGAGATCGAGGGCGGCCTTCATGCACCTAGACTATGTCTAAAATCGGATCCTGTCAAGAAGAGTGTGGTGGCGTCGCGACGGGCCGGGGACGGCCGCGCCGGTCAGTACAGACCCTTGACGCGGGTCCAGGTGGCGCCGCGCACGGCGGTGATGTCGAAGGTGATCGGGAGGGAGCCGTCCAGCGTGTGCGGCTCGTCGCCGTAGCCGTCACCCACGAGCTGCCAGTCGATCTGCGCCGGGCCGAGAGGGCAGGCGGCGTCCGCGTCCACCGTCACCTCGAACCAGCCGTACTCGCCCGTGCCGGGGATCTCGCCCCACAGCTCGCCGTCGCCGTCGGTGTAGTGGGCGGCGCTGGTGCCCGCGCCCGCCTGGTCGAAGGCCCACCAGTCGCCGTTGCTGGCTTCCGAGCCGTCCCAGGCCATGGCCGCGACCGTGCAGCAGGCGGGGAAGGTGAAGTGCAGGTCGGCGATCCAGTTCAGGTCCGTGCTGGCGTTGGTCACCTTGAAGCGGAAGACGTGGGTGTGGCCGACGCCGATGAGGCCCTGGGGCGACTCGAGCGCGACGGTGCTGCCCGTGAGGTCGGCGCGCGCCGGCGCCATCGCGCCGGGCGCCGCGCCGAGCAGGGCGCAAGACAGAAGGGCCGCGCCGAGGGCGCGGCGGGCGGCAGGCAAGGTCCCGAACTTCATGGCGTAAATCATAGCATGGCAAGGATTTGGACGCAATTCGCCGCGGGCGAATGAGGGCGCGTCGTTTCCCGTGGTTTCCCTAGCCTCCCGGTCGCGCCGGCGCCCGGTCGGTGACCTCCACGGGCCGCCGCCGGTCCGGGCCGACGTTGGGGCAGTCCTCGCGCATCATGCACACGCGGCAGCCGAGGCTGGGACGCATCATCTGCCGCATGACCATCAGCACCACGAGGACGGCGGCCAGCAGCAGGTCGGAGAAGTAGATGTCCCGCCCCAGCACCTGGGCCACGGCCAGGACCGCCAGCGGGTAGGCCCAGATGGCCCAGACGCCGAGCATGGCGCGGCGCATGCCGCGCGGGAAGGTGGCCTCCTCGCCGCGCCGGTACAGGCGCGCGGCCAGCTTGCCCTTGAACGAGACGCAGGTGCGGTCGAAGTAGTAGCAGTTGACGCAGGCGCTGCGCGGGTAGTGGAAGAGCTGCACGAAGAGCAGGAGCACCACGAAGCCCGCCGCCAGCCAGGGGCTGATCGCCAGCGTGAGCGCGACGCCCGCCATGGCGTAGGCCGTCCCCGCCAGCGACGTGAGCATCCCGACGCGGCGGGGGAACTCCTTGTAGCACTCCACCCCTCACCTCCGTGCCCGCCGATTCTGCGCCAGCGGACATCCCCGGCGCAAGGGATTCCCGCGCGCCGCGCATCGCCGCCGCGGGGCCGCCGAGACCGCGGCCGGCGTCCGCCGCGCGCCGCCGCCGCACGGCCCGCCCGGCGGCACGGGCCATGCTCAACAGGGCGCCGGAACGCGCGCCGGCGCGCACCGCATCGGGCGACAGCATACCATCGCCGGCGCGTATTGACCTCACGCATCGAGTGGCACCGCAATGTTGAAGAAGGTCATCCTCGCCGTCCTCATCGTTACCGGCCTGGGCTACTGGCTCTGGCAACGACCCGTCAGTCACGGACCGGGGGTCATGGCTCCCGATCCTCCGCGCCAGCAGCGCTGCATGGGCCTGAAGATCATCGAGCACAAGGGCGTCGCCATCACGCCCCTGGCTCATTTCGAGATGACGGGTCGCGTCCTGCACGCCAAGCGCTACTGGTTCGACAAGGAGGCGAGGCTCTCGCCCATCGATCTGGCCATGGGCTGGGGGCCCATGTCCGACGAGCGCGTGCTGGAGAGCATCAGCATCAAGCAGATGGGACGCTTCTACTTCTGGTCCACGCCCGCCCTGCCCATCCCGCAGGTGGAGATCATCCGCAACAGCGCCAACATGCACATCATCCCCGCCAACGACGCCGTGCGCTGCCGCCTGCGCGGCGTCAAGCGCGGGCACATCGTGCACCTCGAGGGCTACCTGGTCATGGCCAAGAACGAGGCCGGCGCCATCTGGATGAGCAGCCTCACGCGCGACGACTGCGGCGACGGCGCCTGCGAGGTGATCTGGGTGGAGGAGTTCACGATCCTCGAGGATCCGCAGCCCGCGCCGCCCCGGCGCACGCTGGCCGCCACCGCCGGTTCCTAGTGTTCTCGCGGCGGCGTTGGGTTATGCTGCCGGCATGGACGACGACCGCCGCGACGATCCGCCCCCCGAGACGCCGCCGGACAGGCACGACGCGCCGCCGGTGGAACGCGCCGCGCCGCCGGACAGGCCGGGCGCGCCGCCGGCCGGGCGCGCCGCCCCGCCGCCCCGCCGCGCGCGGCCGGCGGCCGGCCTGGCGCGGCCCCTGGCCTTCACGCTGCTGGCCCTCTACGGCCTGCTGAGCTTCCTCACCGGCTACCAGGATTTCCAGCGCCTCAAGCGCCTGCCCGAGAGCGTCTCCGTCGCGCTGATCCTCTTCGGCGTGCTGCTGGGCACGGCCGCCGTGCGCGTGCTCATGCGCCGCCACAAGGCCTTCACCCTGGCCGCCGTGGGGCTGCTGGCCCTGCTCATCCTCGACGTCTTCACGGACCTGGTGCCCGGCGCCGTCGAGGACTGGCGCCACCCCCTCCTGCGCGCCCTGCTGAGCGCCTTCATCCTCTGGCTCGTCCTGCGCGCCGACCGCGCCCTCGCGCCCCGCCGCCGCTCGCCGCCCCTCTAATAGAAGAAGGGGCCGACCGCGTGGCGGCCGACCCCCTCCGGTCACAGGGACCGCTCTCTAGAGATGGCGCTTGAACCAGTCCAGGATGCGCTCGAGCCGCTCCACGCGGTTCCGGGGCCGCCCGCCGCGGCTGAGCCCGTGGCTCTCGCCCTCGAAGCGGATGTACTCCGTCTCGACGCCGTTCACCTTGAGGATGGTGAACAGCTCGTCCGCCTGGGCGATGGGGCAGCGCAGGTCGTTCTCGCTGTGGATGATCAGCGTCGGCGCCTTGATCCGGTGCGCGTGGAAGTTCGGCGACTGCTTCAGGTAGGCCATGGGCTTCTCCCAGGGCCAGGCCTTGAAGCTGTGGTACTCGTGCTGGTTGTAGTCGGCGCTGGCGAACTGCATCCAGCGGTTGCCGGCCTGGCGCATGGTGACGCCGACCTTGAAGCGACGGCTGTGGGCCAGGACCCAGGTGGTCATGAAGCCGCCGTAGGAGCCGCCGAGGACGCCCAGCCGCCGGCCGTCCACGTAGGGCTGCCGGACGACGAAGTTCGTGACGGCCATCAGGTCGTCGTAGTCCACCGTGCCCCAGCGGCCGTGGATGCTCTTGACCCAGTCGGTGCCGTAGCCGCAGGAGCCGCGCGGGTTGCTGAAGGCCACCACGTAGCCCTGGGCCGCCAGCAGGTGCATCTCGTGGAAGAAGATGTGGCCGTACTGGGCCATGGGCCCGCCGTGGATCTCCAGCAGGGCCGGGTACCGCCGGCCCGCGCGGAATCCCGGCGGTTTGAGGATCCAGGTGTGGACCTTCGCCTTGCCGCTCGTGACCCAGTGCTCCTCGGGCGCCGTGAGGTCGAGGGCGCCCAGCAGCGCGCGGTTGGCGCGGGTGAGCCGGCGGCTCGCGCCCTTGCCGTCCAGGCGCAGGCGGTAGACGTCGCCCATGTCCATCATGGTGGCCGCGGCCACGGCCGCCTCGCCGTCCGCGGTCACGTGGAGCCCGTAGGCGTTCACCGCGCCGCCGAACTCCAGGCGCTCGGCGCCGCCCCCGCGGGCGATGCTGACGACGTGCCCGGCGCCGCGCTCGGCGCTGGCGAAGGCGAAGCGCCAGGCGCCGCCCTCCCGGTAGCGGTGAATGCCCGACAGGTCGCCGGGGGCCGTGTCGGCCACCGTGAAGTTGAAGGGCCACTGGTCGCGCCGGGGCGTCAGGTCGGTGTAGCGCTCGCCCGTGAGGCTCACCTCCCAGAGATGGTAGGGGTGCTTGATCCACTCGCCGGGTCCGCCGAAGTGGCCCGCGAAGACCAGCGACTCGCCCTCGGGCGCCCAGCCGAAGTACATCTTGGAGCCGGGCTTCGTGGTCACGGCCCGCGGCCGGCCGCCGGCGGCGCGCACCACGTGGAGCTGGATCCTGGTGCCCTCGTGCTGCATCTCGGGATCGGGATTGGCCAGGTAGGCCACCTGCCGGCCGTCGGGGCTCCAGTGGGCCTCGTGGACGTCGTACTCGCCCTTCGTGAGCTGGCGCGCCTGCCCGCCCGGCACGCCGACGATCCAGGCGTGCTGCTTCTCGGGCGGGAAGTAGCCGAAGCCGTCGAGCTTGTGCGACAGGTGCTTGATGTGCTTGAAGGCCGGCTTCTTCGCCTTCTCCTCGGGCGGCTCGTCCTTGCGCGGGCGGTGCAGGACCAGCAGCGACCTGCCGTCGGGGCTGAAGGCCAGGCCGCTGAAGGTGCCCGCCAGCTTGCCGAGGGGACGCGCCTCGCCGCCGTCGGCGGGAATCAGGTACAGGCGCGTCTTCTTGTCGCGGGTGGACGCGAAGGCGATGCGCCGGCCGTCGGGGCTCCAGGCGGGCCCGGCGTCCACGCGGTCGCCCTGCGTGAGCTGCCGCGCCCCGCCGCCGCGCGAGGGCGCGAGCCAGAGGTGGGCGAGGTAGCGGTTCTCCTTGGGGTCCATCCGCTTCAGCGTGTAGGCGACCCACGCGCCGCAGGGTGAGACGGCGGGCTCGCCGGGGATGCTCATGCGGAACAGGTCGTCGGCGCGGACCTTGCGCTTGCTGGGCATGGCTTGTCCTTTCGCTTGGGGCTGCCCCGCGCGGCCGCCGCGCGGCGGGCCGCGAATATCCTAGTGCAGACGGCGCGAAAGGGCTAGCTTGTTATGGTTCAGCCCGCCGCCGAGCGGCCGGCACCCGGATAGTCGAGCAACGCGGGAGCGACCATGCGCACCTTCCTCCTCCTCGCCGCCCTGATCCTGGCGGCCCCGGCGACGAACGCCGCCGAGTGGGACGTCGAGACCGTCCTCGCCCACGAGACCGCCTCGTCCTGGCAGGTCTCCCCCGACGGGAAGCAGGCCGTCTGGGTCAAGCGCTTCCTCGACGAGGACGGCAAGAAGTACCGTCTCGATCTCTTCCTGACCGACCTGGCGCCCGGCGACGAGCCCGCCGAACCGCGCCGGCTGACCCGCGCCGACGCCGACGACCGCGCGCCCCGCTGGTCGCCGGATGGCGCGCGCATCGCCTTCCTGTCCGCGCGCGGGGACGACGACGAAGGCCCTCAGGTATGGCTGCTCCACCTGGCCGGCGGCGAGCCCGAGCGCGTCACGGAGATCGCGGGCGGCGTGCGCGACTACCGCTGGCTGGACGACGGCCGCCTGCTCCTGCTGGCTGGCGAGCCGAAGACCCTGCGCGACACGCAGCTCGAGGAGGCCGGCGACGCCACCATCGTCGTCGGCGACGCGGAGCACGAGCCGCCCGCGCGCCTGTTCACCTTCGACCTCGAGAAGCAGGCCCTGCGGCGCGTCGCCGGCGACGATCAGCCCGTGCAGGACTTCGAGCCCAGCCCCGACGGCCGGTGGGCCGTGGGCCGCGTCAGCCGCGACCTGCACTTCGATTACGACCACCGCACGCCGCCGCGTGTGGTCCTCTGGGACCTGGAGACGGGCGCGACGTCCGAGCCCCTGCCGCCCGAGATGGAGGCCCGCGGCTTCGTCTGGGACCGCGAGAGCCGCGGCTTCTGGTTCGACCGCCCCGCGGCCAGCGACTCCACGGACCTCTACGTCAGCCTCGAGCTGCTGGGCTGGTACGACCTGGCGGCCGGACGCTGGGAGGCCGTGGACATCGAGTGGGAACGCGGCCTGGGCTACTTCGGCAAGTACGCCACCGAGAAGGGCCTGCTCGCCGACCTGGCCGACGGCACGCTCAACCGGCTGCTGCACGTGGAGCGGGGGCGCCGTGGCTGGAAGCCGCGCCGGCTCGACCGGCCGGCGCGCGGCATCACGCAGCTCGAGGCGATGGGCCCCGACGGCAAGACCGTCGTCTACGGCCGCACCACGGCCTCCGAGCCCATGCGCTGGTACGCCGCGCGCCTGGACGGCGACAAGCTCAAGGACGCGCGCGAGGTCCTGCGCCTCAACGCCTTCCTGGACGAGCTACCCCTGGCCCGCACGGAGACGGTCCGCTGGGCCGGCGCCCGCGGCGACAGCGTCGAGGGCGTGCTCTACTACCCCCACGACTGGCAGGCGGACGAGCGCCACCCGCTGGTGGTGATGCTCCACGGCGGCCCCACGTGGAGCGACATGGACTACTACCTGGAGACCTGGGGCGGCTCGCCGGCCCTCATGTGCGCGCGGGGCGCCTTCGTGCTGAAGGTCAACTACCACGGCAGCTACGGCTACGGCCTCGAGTGGCTCGAGTCGATCAAGGGGCGCTACTACGAGCTGGAGGTGCCGGACATCCTGGCCGGCGTCGACTACCTGGTGGACCGCGGCCTGGTGGACGAGAGCCGCCTGGGCGTCCAGGGCTGGTCCAACGGGGCCATCCTCGGCATCGCGCTGTGCATCGAGAGCGGCGAGCGCTTCAGCGTGCTGGACGCGGGCGCCGGCGACGTCAACTGGATCAGCGACTACGGCAACTGCGCCTTCGGCGCCGGCTTCGACAACGCCTACCTGGGCGGCCCGCCCTGGGAGATGCCCCAGGTCTACGTGGACAAGAGCCCGCTCTTCCGCATCGAGGAGCTGAAGGTGCCCACCATCATCTTCTTCGGCACCGAGGACGTGAACGTGCCCACGGAGCAGGGCTGGCAGCTCTACCGCGCCCTGCAGCAGATCGGCGCGACTCCCGTGCGCTTCCTGCTCTTCCCCGGCGAGGACCACTCGCTGATGAACCCCGTCCACCGCCGCCGCCAGATCGAGGAGGAGATGGCCTGGTTCGACCGCTGGCTCTTCGACCGCCACGAGGAGGTGAACGAGGCCTTCCAGACGGGCTCGCCCCTGGACCTGGCGCTGAGGCTGGCCGACGCCGCCCGCGTGGACGACTTCTACGGCGAGCTGGTGGACGACGTCCTCGTGCCCGAGCTGATCGAGCACGAGGGTCTGCTGGTGGGCCGCTTCGAGGTGACGCGCGCCCAGTGGGCGGTCTTCGCGGGCGAGGCGGCGCCGGCGCCCGGCGCGGGCGACCTGCCCGCCACGGGCATGTCCGCCGACGAGGCGCGCGCCTACTGCCGCTGGCTGGCCGGGCGCACGGGGCTCGACTGCCGCCTGCCCACCCGCGAGGAGCTGGAAGGCCTTCAGGGCCTGGCCGGCGGGGGGAACACCCTGGCCTGGTGGGCGGGCTACGCGCCCAACTGCGACGACGCCACGCGCCTGGACGCCAAGGTGCGCGAGCTGGAGGTCAACCGCAGCCTGCTGATGCCCGCGGGCTCCTTCGCGCCCGCCGGGGAGACGGGCCTCTACGACCTGGGCGGCAACGCCGCCGAGTGGGCCGAGGACGAGGGCGGCGCCGTCGCCCTGGGCCTGTCGGCCGTCGCGGCGCCCGACGACCGGGCGGAGCCCGTCCCGCCGCCGCCGGCCTACGTGGGCCTGCGCGTGGTGGCGCCCGTCACGGCCGACGCGGAGGAGTAGCCCGTGGCGCGGCGCGCGCTGGCGGTCCTGTCGCTGCTCGCCGCGGCCGCGCCGGCAGCGGCGCAGGTGGCCCTGCCCGATCCGTCCCTGCTCGCGGGCATGACGGACTGGGTGGACAGCGTCGTCGTCGCCGACAGCGTCCACGCCGTGCCCGAGCAGTGGCGCGGCCTGCGCGTGGGCCCCGCGGACGCGCCGCCGCCGGCCGACCTGGCGGACCTGCCCGACAGCCTCCGCGCGCGGGGCCGCGAGCCCCGCCTGCGCGCGCCGGTCCTGGCCGTGCTGGCGGCCATGGCGCGGGCCGCGGCCCGCGACGGCGTCGCGATCCGCGTGCGCTCGGGCTACCGCGATCCGGACACGCAGCGCCGCCTGTTCGAGACGCGACTGGCCCAGGGCCGCACCTTCGACGACATCGCCTGGGGCGTCGCCCCGCCCGGCTACTCCGAGCACATGCTGGGCACCACCATGGACTTCGACCTGGGCGGCCAGGGCGCCGAGGGGCCCGTTTACGCCTGGCTCGCCAGGAACGCCTGGAAGTTCGGCCTCGTGGAGAGCTATCCTGAGGCCACCGCCGGGGTCTTCCCCTGGGAGCCCTGGCACTGGCGCTACCACGGGCCCATCCCGCCCGTCGAGCTGACGGAGGCGGGGCTGCCCCGCGCCGTGCTGGCGGCGCTGGGCCTGGTGCCCGGGTCCGCCGCCCGCGACGAGGCCGCCCGACCCGCGGGCGGCGCCGAGGCCGCCCGCCTCGAGCCCGACGACGAGGCCGGCGGCGCCGCGAACAACTGAGGCGGGAGGGTGTCCCCGCCGCCCCATCCCCTACACGGAGGTCGTCCCGTGAATGCGTATCGTTTCCCGCTCGCCGCCGCGCTGGTCGCGGTCCTGCTGGCGCCCGCCGCGCTCGCCGGCAAGCGCGCCGCGCCGCCGCCGGCCTGTCCCGAGACCCGCGTCGAGGCCGTACGAGACACCCTGCACGGCGTCGTCATCGTGGATCCCTACCGCTGGCTGGAGGACGGCGAGAGCGCCGAGGTCCGCGCCTGGACCGAGGCGCAGAACGCCCGCACCAAGGCGCTGCTCGACGCGGTGCCCATCCGCGAGAAGCTGCGAGCGCGCCTGACCGAGCTGCTCGAGACGGGGACCATCGACACGCCGCGCCCCCGCGGCGGGCGCCTCTTCTGGGAGGAGCGCGAGGCCGGGCAGAACCAGCCCGTCCTCTACGCGCGCGACGGCGAGGACGCCCCGCGCTTCGTGGTGGTGGACCCCAACCCGCTCAGCGAGGACGGCACCGCCGCCATGGACTGGTGGTCGCCAAGCCCCGACGGCCGCCTGGTGGCCTACGGCATCAGCCTGCACGGCTCGGAGAACAGCACCCTCTACCTGCGCGACGTGGCGGCGGGGCGCGACCTCGCCGAGGCGATCCCCAACGCCCGGGCCGCCCAGCCGAGCTGGGACGCCGACGGCGCGGGCTTCTACTACTGCCGCTACCCCGAGGCCGGCACCGTGCCCGAGGGCGACGAGAGCTACTACCGCACCGTCTACCATCACGCGGTGGGCGGCGCGTGGCGGGACGACCCGCTCGTCTTCCGCGACGAGAAGAAGGAGGCCTGGCCCCAGCCGCGCGTCTCGCCCTGCGGGCGCTGGCTGCTGGTCCACTCCTGGGTCGGGCACAACCGCACGGACATCCGCCTGAAGGACCTGCGCGATCCGGGCGGCGACTGGATCCCCGTGGCCGTGGGCGAGGAGCTGGCGGCCGAGGCCTACGTGGCCGACGGCACGCTCTACATCTGGACGAACCTCGGCGCGCCGAACTACCGCGTCATGGCGGCGGACGTGACGGCGCCCGGCATCGCGAACTGGCGCGTGCTGGTGGCCGAGACCGGCGATGCCCTGGAGTCCATGGAGCTGGCGGCGGGCCGCCTGTGGCTGCGCTACCTGCACGAGGCCTCGAGCCTGGTGCGCGTCTTCACGCCGGACGGCACCTTCGCCGGCGAGCTGTCCCTGCCGGGGCTGGGCGCCGTGGGCTTCGTCAGCGGCGAGTGGGACGGCCCGGCGGCCTACCTGGAGTACGAGTCGGACTTCGTGCCGCCGACGGTCTACCGCGTCGATCCGGGAAGCCTGCGCCTGACCGTCCACGACCGCCTCGAGGTGGACTTGGACACCAGCGACTACGTGTCCGAGCTGGTCTGGTACGAGTCGAAGGACGGCACGCCCGTCTCCATGTTCCTCGTCCACCGCAAGGAGACGCCGCGCGACGGCAGCAACCCGACGATCCTCTCGGGCTACGGCGGCTTCATGGTCAGCACGACGCCCTACTTCAGCAAGTCGCGCCTGGCCATGCTCGAGGAGGGTCTGATCATCGCGCGGCCGCATCTGCGCGGCGGCGGCGAGTACGGCGAGGCCTGGCACGAGGCCGGCATGCTGGGCAACAAGCAGAACACCTTCGACGACTTCATCGCCGCGGCCGAGTACCTGATCGCCGAGGGCTGGACCCGCCCCGAGCGCCTGGCCATCTGGGGCGGCAGCAACGGCGGCCTGCTGGTGGGCGCCGCCGTCGTGCAGCGGCCGGACCTGTTCCGCGCGGCCGTCTGCGGCGTGCCCCTGCTCGACATGCTGCGCTACCACCGGTTCCTCATCGCGCGGCTGTGGATCCCCGAGTACGGCTCGTCGGAGGACCCCGAGCAGTTCCAGTGGCTCCACGCCTACAGCCCCTACCACCACGTCGAGCCGGGCACGGCCTACCCCGCGGTCCTGTTCACGGCGGCCGAGAGCGACGGGCGCGTCGATCCCCTGCACGCGCGCAAGATGGCGGCGGCCATGCAGGCGGCCACCACGGCGAAGGACCGGCCCATCCTCGTCTACATCGAGCCGAAGGCGGGCCACGGTGTCGGCAAGCCCGTGAGCAAGGTGGTCGAGGAGATCACCGACGAGCTGAGCTTCTTCTGCTGGCAGCTCGGCGTGACCGGAAAGGAGTAGGGATGGAGTTCCAGCGGCCCCTGTGGGACGGGCAGCCCTTCCCGGACCTGGTGCATGGCCTGCCCGAGATCGACGTGCCCGTGGCGGGCGTCACGGGCTGGCTGCTGCAGGGCAAGGACCGCCAGCTCGTCTTCCTGGACATCGAGGCCGGCGTGGCGGTGCCGCCCCACCGCCACGGCGAGCAGTGGGGCCTGGTGATCCGGGGCGAGATGGACCTGACCGTCGGCGGCGTCACGCGGCGCATCGGGCCGGGCGACTGGTACCACATCCCCGACCAGGTGGAGCACGGCGCGGTCTTCCTGACGCGCGTGCAGGCCATGGACTACTTCGCCGACCGCGACCGCTACAAGCCGAAGCGCTGAGGTGGCGCCATGATCGAGCGCAGCCGGGCCCCCGACCTGCGCGGCTTCGAGCGCATCGTCTTCTTCACGGGGGCGGGCGTCAGCCGCGAGAGCGGGATCCCCACCTACCGCGGCAGGGGCGGCATCTGGGAGCGGTTCGACTACCGCGAGGTGGCCTGCCAGCGGGCCTTCGCCCGCGACCCGGAGAAGGTCTGGGACTGGCACGACGAGCGGCGCGCCGAGGCCCTGGCCTGTGAGCCCAACCTGGCCCACCGGCTCATCGCCGAGGTCCAGAGGGAGATGCCGGCCACGGAGGTGGTCACCCAGAACATCGACGGGCTGCACCAGCGGGGCGGCGCCGAGCGGGTGATCGAGCTGCACGGCAGCCTCTGGCGCGTGCGCTGCGACCGCGAGGGCATCGTCAAGGAGGACTTCTCGCACCCCTTCCAGCCGCGGCGCTGCAAGTGCGGCGACTGGTGGCGGCCGGACGTCGTCTGGTTCGAGGACCCCCTGGACCATGAGACCATCCGCCGCGCCTGGACGGCCATCGAGAACTGCGACTGCCTGGTCTCCATCGGCACCTCGGCCAACGTCTACCCGGCGGCCGAGCTGCCCCTGGTGGCCATGCGCGTCGGCGCCGTCACCATCGAGGTCAACCCCGAGGACACGCCCCTGTCGGGCCTGTACGCCCACTGCCTGCGCGGCCCCGCCACGGAGATGATGCGCCGCCTCTGGCCGGAGTCCTGAGTGGCGGCCGCCGTCGAGATCAGCGAGCGCGTCGTCCACCTGGACGGCGAGGCGCTGGCCTACCGCCTCGAGAGGCGGCGCGGGCGGCGCCACGTCACCCTGCAGCTCGAGCCCCGCGCGGGGCTGCGCGTCCTGGCGCCGAAGCGCCTGGCGCTGAAGCAGGTGGAATCCGTCCTGCGCCAGGAGACGGCCTGGCTGCGCCGGCGCCTGGCCGAGGTCCGCCGCTGGGAGGCGGCCCACCCGCCGCGGCGCTTCGCCAGCGGCGAGACGCTGCCCCTGCTCGGCGAGGACTGGCCGCTGGAGGCGCGCGAGGAGGCCGGGCGGCGCCGCGCGTCGGTGACGCGCACGCGGCGGGACGGCGGGCCCGGTCGGATCCGCCTGCGCCTGCCGGCGGGGCTGCCCGAGGCCGAGCGCGCGGACCTCGCGCGGCACACCCTCGAGGCCTGGTACCGCCGCCTGGCGCGGCGCCTGATCGAACGGCGCGCCTCGTACTGGAGCGAGCGGCTGGGCGTCGAGGTGGCGGCCATCAGCGTGCGCGACCAGCGGACGCGCTGGGGGAGCTGCTCGTCCACGGGGCGGCTGTCGTTCTCCTGGCGCATCGCCATGGCGCCGCCGGCGGTGCTCGACTACCTGGTGGTCCACGAGCTGGCCCATCGCGTCCACGCCGACCACTCGCCCGCCTTCTGGCGCCTCGTGGAGAAGCACGCGCCGCGGGCGACGCGCGCCCGCGCCTGGCTGCGCGAGCGCGGCCCCGAGCTCTACCTCTAGTTGCGTGCCCGTGGCGGCGGCCGCTCCTGTGCGGCGCGGCCGGCCGGCGCGTCAGCCGCCCTTCTCCGCCTCCAGCACCCGTTCGTGCCACGCGCGGTAGCGCGCGAGCCAGGCCTGCCAGCCGGGCTCGAGGATGACGCCGTGCATGGCGGCGTCGCGCGGCGCGGCCAGCAGGACGGCCGACAGGCGCCAGCGGTGGCGCGCGTGGCTGTCGGGCAGCAGGACCAGGCGCAGCAGGGCGCGGCGGCCGAGCGGACAGCGCGGGGGCGGGCCGGCCGCGGCCAGGCCGGCCGCGGGCGGGTCGGGCGCGTGCTTGCCGTGGACCTGGCGGCCGTACTCCGTCCAGGCGCCGAGGACGGCGCGGCCCTCGCGCGCCATGTGCCCGAGGGCCATGCCCAGGAAGCGGCCCTTGATGCCGCCGGCCCTGAAGTGGGGATCGTCGCGGCGCAGGGAGTCCACCCAGGCGTCCAGGGCCTCGTCGCCGGCCCAGACGCCGCGCGTGAAGGCGGGGATGCCGGGCGTCACCGAGCAGGCGACGTGCTCCGCGCGCGCCGTGTCCGCGGGCGCGGCCGCGCGGGGCAGGCGCGTCTCGACGGTGATGACGAGCATCGAGCGCAGGAAGGCGTGGGCCGGCGGATCCTCGCGCAGGCGCGTGGCGAAGCGGGCGACGCCGCGCAGGGCGGACAGGGTGGCGATGTCGCGGCCCGCGCGGTGCTCGACGGCAAGGCGCGCGGGGTCGGGCGGGCCCGGCGGCAGGGCCGCGGCGAGGTCGGGCACGTAGGCGTCCGCGGCCGCGGCGAAGGGGCTCGTGACGCCCTCGCGCAGGAAGGCCTCGCGGCAGGCGGCCAGCAGGTGGTGCCGGGCGGGGTCCACGCAGGCCGCGCGGGCGGCCGTGTCGGGCCAGGCCGCGCGCAGGGCGTCCAGCAGGCCGGCGATTCTCGCCTGGGCGGCC